>JASKZX010000095.1 GCA_030147435.1 Savagea sp.
TTTACAGCGATGGAAAAAGCGATTCAACGTGCGAATGAACAGTCGGCGCAGTTAATGAATTCACTCGGTGGAATGTAAAGAATTTTAAAAAAGGAGTTATAGATTCATGTCAAAAAATAATCCGTATGCAGCTTATCAACAAAATACAGTAAACACATCATCACCAGCAGAGTTAACATTAATGCTCTATGATGGGAGTTTAAAGTTTATCTCTCGTGCAAAGCGTGCCATGGAAGAAGAAAATATCGCGGAAAAAAATGAAGCGATTCAACGTGCACAAGCAATTGTGACAGAGTTAATGGTTACATTAGATCAATCGGTCCCTGTTGCTAAAAATATGTTAACTCTTTATGAGTATGTGAATTACAACTTGATTGAAGCAAATGTTCATAATGATATCGAAAAGCTCGATGAAGCCGCAAATATTATGCGTGAGTTTAGAGATACGTGGAAACAAGTGATTCAAATAAATCGTCAAAAACAATTTGCTGATGTGGATGAAATTTAATGAGAGAAGCGATGAAGGAATGGGAAGAATCGACACTCATTATCATAAAGCTTGCTCGCATTACTGATGAAAATCATCGTGAAGAAGTGATTCAAACGATTAACCATCATTTAGAAAGACGTGAACAACTACTTCCTGAAATAAAAGCACCATTTACAGATGAAGAACAGTCTGAAAAAAAGCGTTTCGTTCAGTTAGAACGAGAGATGACTGAAGTATTAGAACAGTTTTATCAAAAGTTAAAAGAAGAACTTTTTACGATGAAGGCTAAAAAAGGAACTGTTAAAAATTATGTCAATCCTTATGACAAAGTAGCGCGCGATGGAACATACTATGATACAAAGCAATGAATGTTTTCTCCATTCATTGCTTTTTTTGTTTAAAATATTCGATAAATGGGTAAATGTTTGATATACTTGAAGTAAGATCACCAACTTCACAAGGTGAGGTTCAAATTTACGTTAAACGTCATTTATTTCCATTTCCTTAGAAATTGTAAGGCTAATGATAAATGGCAAAGACTAAGGAGGAATGCACAATGTTAGACTATAATATTCGAGGAGAGAATATTGAAGTAACTCCAGCAATTCGCGAACACGTGGAGAGCAAGTTAGGTAAGTTAGAACGATATTTTAATGAAGGGGCAGACGCAAGCGCGTATGTCAACTTAAAGGTGTATAAGAACGGATCAACGAAAGTAGAAGTAACAATTCCTATGAAAGGCGTTACATTACGTGCTGAAGAGCGTCACGATGATATGTATGCAGGAATTGATTTAATCGTTGATAAATTAGAGCGTCAAATTCGTAAATACAAAACACGTGTCAATCGTAAATCACGTGAACATGGTGGTGTAGGAGAGTTATTTGCCTCACTTGAAAAAGACCGTAAAGACCATGAAGAGGAAGAAGCGCAAGAAGATGAGTTCCAAATTGTTCGTACGAAACGCTTCGATTTAAAACCGATGAGTGCAGAAGAGGCAATTTTACAAATGAACTTACTTGACCACAACTTCTTCGTTTATACAGATGGAGAAACAGATGAAACAAACATTGTTTATAAACGTCGTGATGGTAAGTACGGAATTATTGAAACAAATTAATGAAAAATATATGAAGAAAACTCCCCCTGAAAGTAGAGGGAGTTTTCTTCATGTCCGGATATTTGCAACGTTCATTTTCAACTGTTAAAATGAATGAATGAACTATTATGAGGATGTGAAAAAATGCTCGGTCTATTAAAAAAGATTTTTGACCCGAATCGTCGAGATGTGAAGCGACTCGGAAAAATTGCAGATCAAGTCATTGCATTAGATGAAGAGATGCAAGCACTTTCAGATGCAGAATTGCAAGCGAAGACAGATGAATTCCGCCAGCGTTTACAAGATGGTGAAACTCTTGAACATATTAAAGTTGAAGCTTTTGCCGTTGTACGTGAAGCATCACGTCGCGTTTTAGGACTCCACCCATTCCGCGTACAAATTATGGGGGGTGCGGCACTTCACGAAGGAAACATCGCTGAAATGAAAACAGGGGAAGGTAAGACATTGACGTCTACATTACCTGTTTATTTAAATGCGCTTACTGGTAAAGGTGTTCATGTCGTAACAGTGAACGAATATTTAGCAGCACGTGACGCTGAAGAGATGGGACAAGTGTACAATTTCCTCGGGTTAACCGTCGGATTAAACTTGCATGAAATGTCGACAGATGAAAAGCGTGAAGCGTATCAGTCAGACGTTACGTATAGTACGAATAATGAGTTAGGTTTTGATTACTTACGTGACAACATGGTGCTTTATAAAGAACAAAAAGTACAGCGTCCATTAAACTTTGCTGTTATTGACGAGGTGGACTCGATTTTAATTGACGAGGCACGAACACCGTTAATTATTTCGGGAAAAGCTGCAAAGTCTGAAGAGTTATATACGATGACGAATCGTTTTGTCATTACGTTAACGAAAGATGACTACACATATGACGAGACGTCAAAAGGTGTAACATTGACCGAATCAGGAATTGAAAAAGCAGAAAAAGCATTCAATATTGATAACTTATTTGACTTAGAACATGTAACGTTGAACCATGCAATCAACCAATCGTTAAAAGCACATATTAGTATGCAAGTTGACGATGATTATGTCGTAAAAGACGGAAAAATTGTCATCGTTGACTCGTTTACCGGTCGTTTAATGGAAGGGCGTCGTTATAGCGATGGACTTCACCAAGCGATTGAAGCGAAAGAAGGTCTCGAAATTCAACATGAGACGATGACGCTTGCGACGATTACGTTCCAAAACTACTTCCGTATGTATGAAAAATTATCAGGGATGACAGGTACAGCGAAGACAGAAGAAGAAGAATTCCGTAACATTTATAATATGAACGTTATCGAAATTCCGACGAATCGTCCGATCGCTCGTGTGGACCATCCAGATTTAATTTATGCAACGATGGATGGAAAGTTCAAAGCAGTTGCTGAAGATATTCGAGATCGCCATAAAAAAGGTCAGCCTGTTCTCGTCGGTACAGTTGCTATTGAAACGTCAGAAATTATTTCGGAGTACTTAAAAAAGTTCGGCGTTCCTCACAACGTATTAAACGCGAAAAATCACGAACGTGAAGCAGAAATTATTTTAAATGCCGGACAAAAAGGTGCCGTTACGATTGCAACGAACATGGCTGGTCGTGGTACAGACATTAAACTCGGTGAAGGAGTAAAAGAGCTCGGAGGACTCGCTGTTATCGGTACAGAACGTCACGAGTCACGTCGTATTGATAATCAGTTACGAGGACGTGCTGGTCGTCAAGGAGACCCAGGGGTTACACAATTTTATTTATCACTTGAAGATGAGTTAATGCGCCGTTTCGGTTCCGATAAAATGAAAGCGACGATGGAACGCTTTGGAATGGACGATTCAACACCGATTCAATCGCGTATGGTTTCTCGTTCTGTAGAGTCTGCTCAAAAACGTGTAGAAGGAAATAACTTTGATTCACGTAAGCGTCTTTTAGAATATGACGACGTTTTACGTCAGCAACGTGAAGTCATTTATACGGACCGAAATGCGGTATTAGAAGAGGAAAATATTCGTCCGTTACTTGAAAAAATGTTGAAAAACGTTATTGAACGTGCAGTCGTGAATTATACACGTTACGATGAGGATGAAGGGACAGAAGAAATTAGTATCGAAGGGTTAGCAAACTTCGTTGAAGCGAACTTACTTCCTAAAGGATGGCTCACAACGAAAGACTTTGAAGGAAAGACGAGCGAAGAAATTGAACGTTTAATTAAAGACGAAGTAATGCAACGATACGATGAAAAAGAAGAAGAGATGTCTGAAGAACAGATGCGTGAATTTGAAAAAGTAATTTTACTTCGCGCAATCGATACGAAATGGACAGAACATATTGACGCAATGGACCAACTCCGTCAAGGAATCCATTTACGTGCTTACGGACAAAATGATCCACTTGCAGAGTATCAAGCAGAAGGGTTTTATATGTTTGATGCAATGATGCAAGCGATTGAAGAAGATGCTGCGAAGTACGTAATGAAAGCAGAAATTTACCGTAACTTAGAACGTCAAGAAGTAGCAAAAGGGCAAGCGGTCAATCCAAAAGGTGGGGAAGCACCGAAAAAGCAACCGATTCGTAAGAAAAAAATCGGACGAAATGAACCTTGTCCTTGTGGCAGTGGTAAAAAGTATAAAAACTGTCATGGAAAAGATTAAAAGATACGTATTCATAGGAGGAACAATGGATGATTCAATTAGCAGATGTACGAAATGAATTAGAAAATACAGCGGAAACTATCGCGGACTTCAGGGGGTCTCTTTGACTTAGAAAACAAAGAGGCTCGTATTCAAGAGTTAGATGAAATTATGGTCGATCCAGACTTTTGGAACGATCCAGACGAAGCGAAAAAATATATTGATGAATCGAACTATTTAAAAGATATTGTCGGTTCATATAAAGAGTTAGTAGAGACTCACGGAGATTTAGAAGCGACGCATGAGTTGTTACGCGAAGAATATGATGAAGAGTTATTTGCAGAGCTCGAAACTGAAATGAAAGACTTTTTGAAAGCAGTAGAAGCGTTCGAGTTACAAATGTTACTGAGCGAAGAGCACGATCAAAATAGTGCGATTTTAGAAATTCACTCAGGAGCAGGTGGAACTGAATCACAAGACTGGGCATCGATGCTTTTACGTATGTATACACGTTGGGCAGAACAGCATGACTATAAAGTAGAGACACTCGACTATCAAGCAGGGGATGAAGCAGGCATTAAATCTGTCACATTATCGATCAAAGGTGTGAATGCTTACGGTTACTTAAAAGCTGAAAAAGGTGTTCATCGCCTCGTTCGTATATCACCTTTTGATTCTTCGGGGCGTCGTCATACATCGTTCTCATCTGTAGAAGTGACTCCGGAACTTGATGACGATATGGATGTAGAAATTCGAGCAGAAGATGTAAAAATTGATACGTACCGTTCTAGTGGAGCAGGTGGACAGCACGTCAACACAACCGATTCAGCAGTTCGTATGACACACATTCCGACCGGTGCTGTCGTTACTTGTCAGACAGAACGTTCACAAATTAAAAACCGCGAACGTGCGATGAAAATGTTAAAAGCAAAATTATATCAAATTCAACTAGAAGAAGAACAAGCAAAACTCGATGCGATTCGAGGAGAACAAAAAGAAATTGGCTGGGGAAGTCAAATTCGTTCGTACGTTTTCCACCCGTATTCAATGGTGAAAGACCATCGAACAAATGAAGAAACAGGAAATACAGACGCGGTGATGGATGGAGATTTAGATCCATTTATTCATGCATATTTACGTTCTCAATTATAATAAAAAACACTCACCCTATTTTTGCGGGTGGGTGTTTTTTTATCTTTGAGACAGATGAAAAGAAAATGAAACATATCTGTAATGCTACTTATAGGCACTCATGCTATAATGAATCTAAGTTCAAAGAGATTCGAATATAACTTAGGTGGTTTTGCAATGATTATCATGAAAGATGTGTATAAAAAATATCCAAATGGAGTCGTCGCAGCGAATGGTTTGAATGTAGAAATTCAACCAGGAGAGTTTGTTTACGTTGTCGGACCGAGTGGGGCAGGGAAGTCCACCTTCATTAAAATGATTTATCGAGAAGAAAAACCGACGAGTGGAGAGGTTTTTATTAATAATAAAAATTTGATAAAAATGAAGGACCGCGACGTTCCGTACTTACGACGTGAAATCGGTGTTGTCTTCCAAGATTTTAAACTTCTACCTCGACTGAATGCTTTTGAAAATGTTGCGTTCGCTTTAGAAGTAATTGAAGAACACCCACAAAAAATAAAGAAGAAAGTCGAGGACGTGTTAGCGCTTGTCGGGCTAGCTGGTAAAGAAAAGATGTTCCCACATGAATTATCAGGTGGCGAACAACAGAGAGTAGCTATCGCTCGCTCTATCGTCAATATGCCAAAAATTGTTATTGCCGATGAGCCGACAGGAAATTTAGATCCTGAAACGTCTTGGGATATTATGAAAATTTTTGAGGAAATTAACTCAAGGGGAACGACGGTTGTAATGGCTACTCATAACCGAGAAGTCGTGGACACGATCCGTCATCGAGTATTAGCCATTGAAGATGGAATCATCGTTCGAGATGAATATGGAGGCGAATACGGAAATGACTATTAATACGTTAATTCGTCACGTAAGAGAAAGCTTTAAGAGTCTTGGTCGAAATGGATGGATGACATTTGCATCGATTAGTGCAGTAACGATGACTCTGTTACTTGTCGGTGTGTTTCTTATTATCATGTCAAACTTAAGTGGACTAGCGAATAATATTGAAAAAGATGTAGAAATTAAGGTCACTCTCGAACCGTCACTTTCTGAAGAAGAAGTGAAAGAAATAAAAGAAGAAGTAGAGAGAGTCCAAGGAATTGCAGCAGTAAAACATTCAACAAAAGATGAAGAGCTCGATAAGATGATCGGCACATTAGGTGAAGAATTTGCATTATATAAAACGAGTAACCCATTAGGGGATGTTTTATATGTGAAAGC
>JASKZX010000104.1 GCA_030147435.1 Savagea sp.
GCAGAGCACGACGAACAAGCGAGTGCGATTTGTGTAACGACGAGTGAAGAAGTAGCGAAAAAGATTCAACGAGAAGTACGCGCTCAACTTGCAACACTTGAACGAAAAAAGATCGCTACACAAGCGATTGAACAATACGGCCGTATCGTACTCGTTGACACATTAGAAGATGTACACGATGTCGTCAATCGACTCGCACCCGAACATTTAGAACTTTTACATGAAGATGCTATGACGAGTATGCAACAGATTCGTCACGCAGGAGCAATTTTCCTCGGAGCGTATTGTCCAGAAGCCATTGGCGATTACGTCGCAGGACCGAACCATACATTACCGACAAATGGAACAGCCGCATTCGCTTCACCACTCGGTGTGTACGACTTCATGAAAAAGTCGAGTATTATCCATTATACGAAAGAAGCATTTATGAAAGATGCTGAAGCAGTAGAAATGATTGCTACAGCAGAACAATTAACCGCACACGCTCGTTCGATCACTGTGCGAAAGGAGAATGAACAATGACAAAACGACAAGCATCACGTACGCGACGTACAGAAGAGACGTCGATTGAATTATCATTTGCACTCGATGGAACAGGACAGACGAATATTCAGACAGGTGTCGGATTTATGGACCACATGTTGACGCTTTTTGCAAAATACGGAAACTTTGATTTAGACGTCTATTGTGACGGTGATTTAGAAGTAGACCAACACCACACTGTCGAAGATATCGGAATCGCGCTCGGCCAAACATTTTATGAAAGTATCGGAGATAAAGTCGGTATTACACGATACGGCACATTCCATATGCCGATGGATGAAACACTTGCAGTCGTCTCGCTCGATATTAGTGGACGTCCATTTCTCGTCTACAATGTAGAAGGGTTAAAAGATAAAGTCGGTGTGTTTGATACAGAACTTGTAGAAGAATTTTTCATCGCATTTACGAGTCATGCGCGTATTACATTACACATTAATGTCATGTACGGAAAAAATACACACCATATGATTGAAGCTGTTTTTAAAGCATTTGGTCGTGCATTAAATGAAGCAAGTACAATTGACCCGAACGTTAAAGGAGTCCCATCAACGAAAGGCTTATTAGAATAAGGAGGAAGTGCAATGATTATTTTTCCAGCAATTGATATTCGCGGAGGCAATGCGGTTCGATTAACACAAGGAGATTACGATCAAGAAAAAGTGTATCATACTGACCCAGTAGCAGTCGCAAAAGAGTGGGAAGCACAAGGAGCTGAGTATATTCATATCGTTGACTTAGACGGAGCAAAAAGTGGAGAGTCTGCCAATGGAGAAGCGATTCGCCGCATTGCTCAAAGTGTGAATATTCCAATACAAGTAGGTGGCGGTGTACGTTCAATGGAAGATGTGACACGTCACATTCAAAACGGCGTTCGTCGCGTCATTATCGGAACCTCTGCGATTGAAAACCCTTCGTTCGTGCAAGAAGCAGTGAAGCGATATGGTGATCAAATCGCAGTGTCGATCGATGCGCGTAACGGTTACGTTGCAACAGACGGTTGGACGTCAACGAGTGATACGAAAGCGACGACATTGATTCAACAACTCGAATCTTTCGGTGTGCAAACGATCGTGTATACAGATATTTTAAAAGACGGCATGATGCAAGGGCCGAATTTTGAAGAGTTAAAAGAAGTGAATGAATCAACGACGATTGATGTCATCGCAAGTGGAGGCGTTTCGACAGAAGAAAATGTACAGTCGTTACAAGAGATGAACATGTATGGGGCAATTATCGGAAAAGCACTTTACGAAGGAGACATTTCTCTTGAGCGGCTCATGAAGGAGTCTTTCAAATGAGTAAATTATTACCGTGCTTAGATATTGATCATCGAAAAGTCGTCAAAGGGACAAAATTTAAAGACGTGAAAGAAATTGCTGATCCTTTAACATTAGCAAAACGTTATGCGGAAGAAGGCGCAGATGAACTCGTCTTTTATGATATTTCGGCTTCCTATGAAGGTCGTGGACTGTTTTATGACTTAATTGAAGAAATTCGTGCAGCCATTGATATTCCACTCGTCGTTGGGGGAGGAATTCGAACGGTAAGTGATGCAAAAAAACTCGTCGAGATCGGTGCGGACAAAGTGTCTATTAATAGTATCGCTTTAACAAACCCTTCGATCGTTCGAGAAATGAGTGAGGCGATCGGCAAAGAAAAAGTCGTCGTATCTCTCGACGTACAACGAGAGGGAGACGCTTGGATTCTTTTTGCAAAAGGCGGACGAGAAAATACAGGAATTGACGCATTAGCATGGGCAGAAAAGATGGAAGCACTCGGTGCAGGAGAGCTCGTCATTAACAGTATTGATGAAGACGGTGTACAAAACGGGTATAACATCCCGTTAATGCAATCGATCCGTCAACGTGTCAATCTTCCAATTATCGCAAGCGGTGGTGCTGGAAAAGTGGAGCACTTCGTTGAAGCAATCACAGACGGCGGTGCAGATGGTGTGTTAGCTGCAAGTGTTTTCCACTTTGGTCAATTAACGATTCCAGAAGTAAAAGAAGCACTCAATACATTAGAAAAGTAAGGATGATTCGATGGATATTCAAACATTACAATGGGATGAGCAAGGACTCATACCTGCAATCGTACAAGATGAAGAAACAGGCGACGTATTAATGCTCGCTTATATGAATGAAGAAAGTTTACAAAAAACGCTCGAAACGAAAGAAACGTGGTTTTATAGTCGTTCACGTCAAGAGTTGTGGAATAAAGGGGCAACGTCAGGCAATCGTCAATATGTGAAAAAAATCGATGTCGATTGTGACAAAGATACGTTGCTTCTTACAGTATCTGCAGCAGGACCCGCGTGCCATACAGGAGAACGCTCATGCTTTTTCACGAATGCTTTGGATGAAGGGGAGCATTTACGAACGGTCGTGTATGAAATTCGCGATGAGATCCGTTACCGGAAACAACACCCGAAAGAAGGTTCTTATACGACATATTTATTGACAGAAGGTGTCGACAAAATTTTAAAGAAAGTCGGCGAGGAAGCGACAGAAGTCGTTATCGGAGCGAAAAATCGCGACAAAGAAAATGTAGCGATGGAAATTAGTGACCTCATTTATCACACGCTCGTTTTAATGGAAGAACAAGGCGTCGAGATCGAAGACATTCAACGTGTGTTACGAAGTCGCCGACGAGTAGAAGGGGAAGATGCTAATGAGTAAATTTTGGACGCAAGCTGTGAAGCGAACAGAGCCATATGTGCCAGGAGAGCAAATGAACGACCCAGATGTCGTGAAGCTCAATACGAATGAAAACCCGTATCCGCCGAGTCCGAAGGCGATTGAAGCGATGAAACGCGCAGCGGGTGGAGTCATGCAAAAATATCCTTCGCCGACAGCGGATACGTTACGTGAAGCGATTGCTCAAACGAATGGTGTGAAAAAAGAGCAAGTATTCGTCGGAAATGGTTCAGATGAAGTGCTCGCATTTGCCTTTTACGCTTTCTTCGAAGAAGGAGAAGTCATTCGTTTTCCAGCAATTTCGTACAGTTTTTATCCCGTATATTCAAAATTGTTCAATATTCCTTTTGAAGAAGTGCCAATGAATGAAGATTTCACATTACAAGTTGAGCGATTTTTCAACGCAGAAGGAGGAGTCATTTTCCCTAACCCGAATGCGCCGACGAGTCTTTATTTGCCACTTGAACAAATCGAACAGATTTTACAAGCGAATGAAAATAAAGTCGTCATCGTTGATGAAGCGTATATCGATTATGCAGAAGCACCGTCAGCAGTCACGTTGATCGATCAATATCCGAACTTACTCGTCGTTCAAACGACAAGTAAGTCACGAGCACTCGCTGGACTTCGAGTAGGTTTTGCGATGGGACAAGAACATTTAATCGA
>JASKZX010000143.1 GCA_030147435.1 Savagea sp.
GAAACGGAATTTCGTATGCCTCATGAATGTCCATCTTGTCAATCAACACTCGTCCGTCTCGAAGAAGAAGTCGCACTTCGCTGTATGAACCCGATGTGTCCTGCACAACGAAAAGAAGCAATCATTCATTTCGTCAGTCGAAATGCGATGAATATTGAAGGTGTTGGAGAAAAATTAGCGGAACAACTGTATGAATCAAGTCTCGTTCGGGATGTTTCTGATTTATATACGTTGACCAAAGAGCAACTTCTTACATTAGAACGAATGGGTGAAAAGTCGGCAACGAATGTGTTACAAGCGATTGAAGCATCGAAAAAGAACTCCTTAGAAAAACTGTTGTTCGGACTAGGCATTCGACATGTCGGAGCGAAAGTTGCAACGATTATTAGTCGAAAATACCGCACAATTGATGCACTTATGAAAGCAACACGTGAAGAACTCGTCGAGATCGATGAAATCGGAGAGAAAGTAGCGGATGCGATTGTGACGTATTTCGAGCAAGAAAACGTCCAACAGATGATTGAGCGTCTCCGATCATTCGGTGTCAATATGAAAGATCTTCATGAAGAAGTAGAGATTCCTACAGATTCTGTTTTTGCAGAAAAACGTATCGTCCTTACAGGTACTTTACATGAGATGACACGTAAAGAAGCAAAAGAATATATCGAGCGACTTGGTGGACAAGTGACAGGAAGTGTAAGCAGCAAAACGAGCCTCGTCATTGCAGGAGAAAAAGCAGGATCGAAAAAAGAAAAAGCAGAAGAACTCGGAATTGATATTTGGGATGAGCAAGCATTTATTACCGCGCTTGAGAAAGAAGGGATAGAGCGATGAAACGAATAGTATTAACGACGCTTGCGTGTGGATTACTTGCGACTTCTTTAACGGCATGTTCATCGACAAAAGATGACATCGTTCAAGAGTCTGAAGAGAAAAAAGAAGAAACGGTATATATTCCAGAGTTACAATTAGATAACAATTTTTATCGCGTGTTGCTTCCATATAAACCGAGTGAAGCGCGCGGAATTATCGTTCATAACGTGCATACGAAATACGATATGAAAGAAGTAGAAGAAGGTCTTTTACGCATTTCGACTCAATATTTTTCACCAGATAAATATTATTTTCAAGATGGTCAATATTTAAATAAAGAGACGATTTATAGTTGGTTAAATCGCTCGAGTAAAGATAAAGCAGGATTAAACCCACCGCTTGATAAAGGTAAAAAAGATGAAGAAGTACCTTCTTATTTAGCACACATTCAAGAACAAAATTATTTAACGAAAAATGGCGATAAAGCAGTCGCTTTAAGTGGGATTTCAATCGGTCTTGCATTGAACTCTATTTATTATTCTTCAGAAGGAAAAGAGATTGAAATTCCTGATAGTAAATTAAAAGAAGAAGGAATGAAAATCGCAAATGAAGTCGTGCGTCGCATGCGTGAAGAAATGGAAGTTCCTGACGTACCGATTGCTGTTGGCTTATTTAAACAGCAACCACGAAATGCGATCGTTCCAGGGACGTACTTTTTAACCGGACTTGCTGATAAAGGAAAGACAGAAGTTACAGGTTGGAAAGGAATCGATGAAGAATACGTCTTACTTCCAGCAAAAGATGACGAAAACGAACGTTATCAAGAGTTGAGTAACTTATTTACGAAGTTTCAAAATGAAGTCGATGAATATTTCCCGAACTATGTCAATGTCATCGGGTACGGTCATTATCAAGATGGCGGGATTAGTTCAATCAATGTTGAAATTCCGATTCAGTTTTTCGGAACGAGTGAGTTGATCGGGTTTACACAACACGTAACAACGCTCGTCATGAAGTATTTTTCAACAATGGATATCGAAGTGAGTGTGACGAGTGTTAACGGTCCAGAAGCGCTCATTTTGAAAAAAGAAGACGATGAAGAACCATTTGTTCATATTTACAATTATTAATGCAAAGTCGCCTCGACTTTTCAATGTTTTCTTTAGGTGGTATGATGAATATATGATAGATAAGGAGGAGAACGATGAAGACGTTTACGAAAGAAGAAGTATATTATTTCGCAGATTTCGCTCACATAGCAGTAGGTGAGGATGAAGTAGACACATACGCAAAAGAGCTATCTGTTCTTGCAAAGTTTGCAGAACGTTTACAAGAAGTTGATGTAGAAGGTGTTGCACCACTTACACACCCAGGTCGTCCGCGTGTGAACGTGATGCGTGAAGATACACCAACAGATATTCTTTCACGTGATGAAATGTTACGTAACGCACCCGAGCATGAAGACGGTATGATCAAAGTACCGAACACGTTTTAATTATAAAAGGAGGAACTAGTGAAGATGACGTTACTTACGAAAACAGCAACAGAATTACTCGAAGCACTACGCGCAGGCGAAGTAACTGTTGAACAAATCGTCAAAGAAACATTCGATCGCATTGAGTCTGTTGATTCAACGATTGAAGCATTTCTTACAGTGACGAAAGAAGAAGCACTGAATCGTGCAAAAGAACTCGATGCACTTCCAGCAGAAGAACGTGGCCCACTTTTCGGCTTACCTGTTGGAATTAAAGATAACATTATTACAAAAGGGATTGAAACGACTGCAGCGAGCAAAATGTTAGAAGGATTTATCCCTGTGTATGACTCAACAGTTGTACGTAAGTTAGAGGAAGCAGGGGCAGTCGTTGTCGGTAAATTAAACTTAGATGAGTTTGCGATGGGCGCAACGACAGAAAACTCTGCGTATCAACAGACGAAAAACCCGTGGGACGTATCACGTGTACCGGGAGGTTCTTCAGGAGGTTCAGCCGCAGCGGTAGCCGCAGGGGAAGTACCATTTGCACTCGGCACAGATACAGGTGGCTCAATTCGTCAACCAGCAGCGTATTGCGGAATTGTTGGAATGAAGCCGACATATGGTCGTGTATCACGCTTAGGTGTTGTCGCATTTGCTTCATCACTCGATCAAGTAGGACCACTCACACAAACCGTAGAAGATAACGCACGCGTATTAGAAGTAATCGCGGGGATGGATAACTATGATACATCTTCAGCAGATGTAGAAGTGCCATCGTATGTCGATGCATTAACAGGAGATATTAAAGGGTTAAAAGTCGCATTACCGAAAGAATTTTTCGGCGAGCGTGTAAAACCTGAAGTAAAAGCAGCGGTAGAAGAAGCAGTGAAACAATTAGAAGCACTCGGAGCAGTCGTTGAAGAAGTTTCTCTTCCAACAGTCGAATACGCATCTGAAGTGTACTACATTATTTCATCAGCAGAAGCTTCATCAAACCTCGCGCGTTACGACGGTATTCATTTCGGACACCGTGCAGAAGGAGCAAAAGACTTAAACGAATTGTATCGTTTATCGCGTCAACAGTTCCTCGGTCATGAAGTGAAAAAACGTATTATTTTCGGAACGTCTGCTTTAAGTGCAGATTACCATGAATCTGTATTCGTTCATGCGCAAAAAGTACGTGCAAAAATGACAGCAGAAATCGATGCAGTACTTGAAGAGTACGACGTTATCGTTGGACCTACATCAGCGACAGTTGCTCATGCATTCGGTCATAACGTAGAAGATGCAGAGCAGTTATATATGAATGATATTTTAACAGCACCTGCAAACTTAGCAGGACTTCCAGCGATGAGTGTTCCATGTGGATTCGTAGAAGAAATGCCAGTCGGTCTTCAAATTATCGGACGTCCATTCGGTGAAGAGACGATGTATCGCGTAGCACATGCTTATGAGCAAGCGACAGACTTTCATACGAAACGTCCAGCAGTAGAAGGGGGAGCAGAAGAATGAATTTTGAAACAATTGTCGGTTTAGAGATTCACGTAGAATTAAAAACAGATACGAAAATCTTCTCACCCGCACCAGCAGCGTTCGGGGATGATCCGAACAACAATATCCATATTACAGACTTAGCGTATCCAGGGGTATTACCTGTATTAAATAAACAAGCGATTGAATACGGGATGAAAGCAGCACTTGCATTAAACTGTGAGGTTGCGCGTGAACAACATTTCGATCGTAAACATTATTTCTATCCAGATAACCCGAAAGCATATCAAATTACACAAGATGAGCGTCCGATCGGAATCGGTGGACATGTCGATATTGAAGTAGATGGTAAGCCACGCCGCATTCGCCTTCACCATATTCATTTAGAAGAAGATGCAGGGAAACTTACACACTTTGACGATTATTCACTCGTCGACTTAAACCGTCAAGGAACGCCATTAATTGAAATCGTAACAGAAGCTGATATTCGTTCAGCGGACGAAGCGTATGCGTTTTTAGAAAAATTAAAAGCGATTATTCAATATACAGGTGTATCTGACGTTCGTATGGAAGAAGGTTCACTCCGTTGTGATGCGAACATTTCTATCCGTCCATACGGTCAAGAAACATTTAATACGAAAACTGAATTGAAAAACTTAAACTCATTTAACTTTGTTCGTCGCGGAATCGAAAGCGAAGTGAAACGTCAAAAAGCGATCGTACTTGCAGGAGGAGAAGTGAAGTCAGAAACACGTCGTTTTGATGAAACGACAGGCGAAACAATTCTCATGCGTGAAAAAGGAAGTTCAGAAGACTATCGTTTCATTAATGACCCAGACTTAGCAGAAATCCATATTGATGAAGCATGGATTGAACGAGTAAAATCAGAAATTCCAGAGCTTCCAGATGCTCGTCGTGAGCGTTATATCAATGAGTGGGGATTACCACCATATGATGCGATGGTATTAACATTAACGAAAGAAATGTCGGACTTCTTCGAAGAAACAGTAGCAAAAGGTGCAGATCCGAAACTTGCATCGAACTGGTTAATGGGAGATGTGTCTGCTTACTTAAATAAAGAACAAGTAGAGCTCCATGACACACCACTTACACCAGATAACCTTGCAGGACTCATTGAAATTATTGAAGATGGAACCATTTCTTCAAAAATTGCAAAACGTGTCTTTAATGAGTTGACGAAAAACGGGGGAGACCCGAAAGTGATCGTCGAAGAAAAAGGTTGGGTACAAATTTCTGACCCTGAAACACTTCTTCCATATGTCACAGAAGTATTAGATGCTAATGAGCAGTCAGTCATTGACTTCAAAGAAGGAAAAGGACGTGCACTTGGCTTCTTAGTTGGACAAGTGATGAAAGCAACACGTGGTCAAGCGAACCCACCACTTGTCAATAAATTATTAAAAGAAGAAATCGAGAAACGTTAATTCGTTGAATGGAAAGAAATGCCTCGTTATCAAATAGATACGAGGCTTTCTTCTGTATATACATTGTTTCAACGAAGAGAAGTTACCGTCATTCGTTTCGTTGAGGAAATGTAAGGAACAAGTTGTTCGGTGAAACGTCAAACAACTGAAATGAAAAAATAGTAGTGAGGGGAATTGTTATGCATAAGCGAGCTAGAGTCATTTACAATCCGACTTCCGGTCGAGAGTTAATCAAAAAGCATTTACCAGATGTATTAGACATTTTAGAAGGTGCAGGTTATGAAGCATCTGCTCATGCAACAAAAGGAGAAGATGATGCAACACTTGCAGCGAAAGAAGCGGTAGAGCGAGGCTTTGATATTATTGTAGCCGCAGGAGGAGACGGTACATTAAAAGAAGTCATTACAGGAGTAGCTCCATTTGAAAAACGTCCGAAAGTCGGATTGATTCCAACAGGAACGACAAATGATTTTTCTCGTGCGTTACACATTCCACGCGACATTTTAGAAGCGGCTCAAGTCATTGCAGATGGTCACTCGAAAGCGATCGATGTCGGTCAAAAAAATGAGGATGAATATTTTATCAATATTGCAGGCGGAGGTCATTTAACAGAGCTGACGTATGACGTGCCGATCAAGTTAAAAACAATGCTTGGGCAACTTGCCTATTATTTAAAAGGGATTGAGATGTTACCTTCTATTCATGCAAGTCATTTACGTATTGAATACGATGGCAAAGTTTATGAAGAAGAAGCGATGATGTTTTTATTAGCATTAACGAACTCTGTCGGCGGATTTGAAAAAATTTCACCAGATGCTGAACTTGATGATGGATATTTTACATTAATGGCTTTAAAAAAATGTAATATCGCTGACTTTATTCGCCTTGCGACACTTGCCGTTCGAGGAGAGCACTTAGACGATCCGCTCGTGTTTCATACGAAAGCGCGCGAAGTAAAAGTAACATCACATGATAAAGTGTTATTAAATTTAGATGGAGAGTATGGAGGAAAAGTACCTGCGACTTTTCGTAACTTACATCAACATATCGAGTTTTTCGTTCCGAAAGGTATGTTTTCTTCGGATGAAGCTTAAAGTTGAAAAAAACAGATAGGTTGATTTGAAAAATTATGGTAAACTAGGACTACTTATCTATTTACTGATAAGTATGTATTTATGAGGAGGAACACCCGTTGAGTAACACGGTTAAACGAAATGAAATCTACGAAGGCATCGTAACAGATTTAACATCAAGTGGAGCAGGTGTCGTTAAAGTAGGAGAATATCCTTTATTCGTTCAAGGTGCTTTACGCGGAGAACGAGTAAAAGTGAAAGTGACAAAGACATTGAAGCGTTATGGCTTTGCAAAATTAGAAGAAATTCAAACGGCTTCTTCTGAAAGACAAGAAGCACCTTGTGCTGTTTATGACGAGTGCGGAGGTTGTCAATTACAACATTTAACGTATGAAGGACAATTAGAAGAAAAGCGCCAACTCGTTCAAAATACGTTACAAAAAATTGGGCGTTTTTCAACGATTGACGTTCCCCCTGTATTAGGAATGGAACATCCATGGCGTTATCGAAACAAGTCACAAGTACCGTTACAATATGTGAACGGTCGTCCGGCTTGGGGATTTTTCAAACAAAGAACGCACGATATCGTACCGACAGAAACGTGTCTCATTCAAACAGAAGAAGCCGATCGATTACTTGAAGCGATTACAAATGCATTGCCGAAATTACATATCCCGCTTTACGATGAAAAGAAACATCGAGGAGTACTTCGTCACGTCATCGTACGTAAAGGGATGAATACAGGGCAAGTCATGGTTGTACTCATTACAAATGGTAAAAAGTTACCTGCTAAAGACCGTTTGATTGAACTTATTTTAGAAACAGAGCCGAACGTCACGTCGATCATTCAAAATATTAATAACCAAAAAACGAATGTCATCTTCGGGAATGAATCACATACATTGTATGGGGAACCGTATATTTACGACACGATTGGTGATGTAAAGTTCCAAATTTCAGATCGGTCGTTTTATCAAATTAATGCAGGTCAGATGGAAGTATTATATAAAGAAGCATTAGATGCGGCACAATTAACAGGGAATGAAACGGTCATTGACGCATATTGCGGAATTGGAACGATTTCTCTCTTCTTAGCACAGCGGGCAAAGCATGTGTACGGCGTAGAAATTGTGAAACAAGCAATTGAAGATGCTCGTATTAATGCTCGTTTGAATGAGATGGATAATGCAACATTTGAAGTAGGAAAAGCAGAAGAAGTAGTACCACGCTGGTACGAAGAAGGTATTGAGGCCGATGTTTTCGTCGTTGACCCACCACGTAAAGGGTGTGATGCGACATTACTAGAGACGATTATTACTCATGCACCTAAAACGGTCGTTTACGTTTCTTGCAATCCAGCAACATTTGCACGCGATGCTCGCATTCTTGTCGATGGCGGATATCAGTTAGAAAAAGTGCAACCTGTTGATATGTTTGGACATACGATGCATATCGAAGTTGTCGCGGTATTATCTAGAATTGAGGATGAAAAGTGAGTCGATCAAGCATCAAAAAAGTGAAGTAGTAAGAGAGATTGAATGATGAAGGAATGAAAGATAATAAAAAAGAAATGAAATTCATTTCAAGCAGAAATAAGAAAAAAGTTTAAGGGAACCTTAAACTTTTTTCAAATAATTATTTATTTTCTTTATTGAAGAAGCCTTTTACTTTTTCTTTGGCATCTTTCGCTGTTTCTTTCGTTTTTTCAGCGACATCTTCAGCTTTATGTTTCACATCGTCTGCGAAATGTTCTGTTTTTTCTTTTGCATCGTGTGCAGCATGTTCTACTTTATCTTTTACGTCACCGAATGCTTTTTCAGCTTTCCCTTTTGCTTGGTCCGCTTTTCCTTTTAATTCTGTTTCTTTGTTACCTGTTACTTCACCTGCTGCTTCTTTTACGTTACCTTTTACTTCGTTAGCTGTGCCTTTAATTTCATTTTTTGTAGACATATGAAAACCTCCTATTTTTTATTGAACTAATACATAATTACCCCAGAATTAGGGGATGAAACCTAATTTTTAAAAAAATAAAAAAAGAATCAAACTAATTATAAAGTGGCTGCGTCTAAAAGTAGTAGATAGTAAAAAGATGATTTTAATTAACGAAGAAAAGAAATGGTGATAGCGTGAAAGGGAAAAGAGCGACAAACAAACGTCGTTACATGCCCGGGCTAGACGGATTTCGAGGGTTAGCAGTACTCGCAGTAATTTTTTATCATATGAATTTCTCATGGGCGGCTGGGGGACTGTTAGGAGTTACTGTCTTTTTTGTTTTGTCTGGGTATTTAATCACGAACATTTTATTAACAGATTGGGAAACGAAAGGAAAAATACAACTTAAACGATTTTGGTGGCGAAGAATACGTCGATTATTTCCAGCAATGTATGCGATGTTACTCGTTGTGTTCGTCTGGATTACATTGTTCGATCGAGCGTTACTTGCACCATTAAGAGAAGATTTTTTATCGGTTATTTTTTATTTTAGTAACTGGTGGTTTATTATTAAAGACCATTCGTATTTTGCAAGTTATGAAACTCCGTCGCTCGTTGGTCATTTCTGGTCATTAGCGATTGAAGAACAATTTTACATACTTTGGCCGATTCTTATTATTGCAATGATGTTCATATTTAAAAAGCGCGGTGTCGGTATTTTTTGGACGATGCTCATATTAGCTGCAATATCAACGGTTTGGATGGGGTATTTATATGAGCCTGGAGCGGACCCAAGTCGAGTTTATTATGGAACGGATACGCGAGCATTTTCATTGTTAATTGGGGCAGCTCTTGCAGTCGTTTGGCCGAGCAATAAATTGTCTGAAAAAGTAGGTATCTCTCAAAGGATTTTCCTCGATACGATCGGCCTTATCGTCCTCGTCATTATAGGAGCGGTTGTCTTTTATACGGATCAATTTAGCGAGTTTATGTATACTGGCGGAATGTTTCTATTTTCTATTTTAGTTGCTATTTTACTCGCTG
The DNA here is from genome assembly GCA_030147435.1 of Savagea sp. Classification (GTDB taxonomy): domain Bacteria; phylum Bacillota; class Bacilli; order Bacillales_A; family Planococcaceae; genus Savagea. Next base: position 9,276 of record JASKZX010000143.1, read on the forward strand.
TCCTTGCACATCCTGC
>JASKZX010000005.1 GCA_030147435.1 Savagea sp.
ACTGTTTTACCTTTTAATTGATCGGACCCATATTTTTCTTTTGCAGATGCTTTCATCCCCATATAAATACCGTAAGAAGTCACCGGTGACGGATCTCCCGACGTATTTGCACTTGATGCGTTACCGACTAAGTGATCGGTCTCTTGGAAAACGAAATCGAGATCATCACTTCCTGTTCCGACATCCGCTGACGTAATATAACGACCATTTAAACTTTCAACGTAACGACCGAATGCACGGAAAAGTGCTTCCGTTTTATCTTTTTTTGGATCTCCTATAATGACGGCTTTCCCTCCACCGAGATTAACACCAGCTGCTGCGTTTTTATATGTCATTCCTTTCGCAAGACGTAAGGCATCTTCTAACGCTTCTTCTTCCGTTTCATATGGCCACATACGCGCTCCCCCGAGTGCAGGACCTAATATCGTATCATGCACGACAATAATCGCTCGTAAACCCGCTTGTTCATCTTGACAAAAAACGACTTGTTCGTACGCTCCCTCTTTCATCTGTTGAAATAAAGACATATGTATCGTTCCCCTTTTTGAATTATTAGAATATTCTATATTATAACGAACTTTGTTTCTTTTCACAACTAAAAAAGAGAAAGCATTTGAATACGTTCAAACACTTTCTCTTTAGACCTATTGTTATTCTTGTTCCGGCATTACGACTTGACGAATGACACGAGGAACATCTGTAATCCAACCGATAATGAGAGGATGACCTTTCATTAACACTTCTTCTTCTCCGAGTACTCCATATAAACGAATCGGGCGACCATCTATTTCTAGCGCTTCAATATGAGCGGTTTTCCATTGTTTATGATTCAAGTGAAAAATATCTGCTAATGGATATTGTGCGAGCCCTTCTGTCGTTAAATCACGCTTTCTTAAAATTTGAGCAACAGGCATCGTCGGGTCATACTTCTTCACTTCTTCTAATAACTCATAATGAAATGATGAAATATGTACATTTGAAAGTGGAGATAAACATTCCAATACACGTTTTACAACTTGTGGTCGTTCGAGTAATGTTTCTTTCAGCTCTACGTTGACCCCAATTTGTTGAACTTGTGCGAAATGAACAACTTCTTGTAATGCGGGTATACGTAATCGGCGGAAACGGCGTTGCCACCATGAACCTAGTCGAACTTTTTTAGCCGATGGAAAACGTAATTCATCAATATTTCGATCGCGAGAAGCAAGACGTGATAAATTACGGTCATGAACGACAACGGGTACGCCATCTTTCGTTAGTTGGACATCGATTTCAATGCCATCTGCTCCTTGGCGCACTGCTTCTTGAAAAGCTCCAATCGTATTTTCGAACCGATCGACACTCGCTCCGCGATGAGCGTAAATATCATATTTTCGTTGAGACATGAAGCCACCTACTTTTCATTAAGTTACTCGTAGTATAACAAAAAAGAAGAAAAGCTTCTAAAACTTGCAACCGTTTTAGAAACTTTTCATTTATCTTTGACGCATCATATCTTTTTTACGTTCTTCTCCTAGCTCAATCAATTCTGCAGCATGACGTAAAGTTAATGGAGTTACTTCTGCCCCTGATAACATACGAGATAATTCTTCTTCTCGTTTTTCTTCTTCTACAGCACGAATTCGTGTAAATGTTCGACCATTTGCTACTTCTTTTTCAATGACGTAATGATGATCTGCCATCGCTGCAACTTGCGGTAAATGCGAAATACAGAGCACTTGAGAGTGATTAGCGATCATCGTCATCTTATCAGCAATCGCTTGCGCTGCCCTTCCGCCTACTCCTGTATCTACTTCATCAAAAATAATTGATAAAACACCTTCATGAACAGAGAAAATCGTTTTTAATGCGAGCATTACACGAGAAAGCTCTCCTCCAGATGCGACTTGAACGAGTGGCATAAACGGTTCACCAACGTTAGTTGAAATGTAGAAAGCGACGTGATCGTAGCCAAACGCATCGAAAGTATCGTTTTCCTTTCTTTCTATTCGCACATCGAACTGAGCTTTTTCCATATGTAAGTCTGCCAATTGACGTTCAATTGCGCCTTTTAATTGTTCTGCATTTTGCTTACGAATGATCGAAAGTTCTTCTGCTTCAATCATTAAGTCTTGCTTCACTTGTTCAAACTTCTCTTCTACTTCTGCTAAACGTTCATCTCGATGGAGCAGTCGATCTAATTCATCGGCAATCGACTCCCGATAAATTAAAATATCTTCGATCGTTTCGCCATATTTTCTTTGGAGTTGACTAATTAATGCTAAACGCGACTCCACTTCTTCGACACGTGATGGATTGAACTCCATATCTGCTAAAAGATCACTCAATTGATGAGCAACATCTTGTAAAGCATAAAAGTTTGAAGATGTCGTTTCAGCAAGTGTTTCTAACGTTTCATCGACGGTTGCAGCATCTTCTAAATCACTCATAGCACTGCCGATCCAATCGAGACCATGGTTTTCGTTACTCAGTGCTTCATACGCTGTACCGAGCCGACTATAAATCCGGTCAAAATGTTTTAATTGAGTTTGTTCTTGTACGAGGCGTTCTTCTTCTCCAATTTCAAGCTGTGCTTCATCGATTTCATTTAATTGAAAAGAATAAATATCGATTTGCTGCGCGACTTGTCGTTCATCTAACATTTGCTCTTCAAGTTGTCGCTTATATTTTAAATAACGTTTATACATTTCCGTATAACTAGCAAATGTTTTTTGAAAATCTTCTCCTGCAAATTGGTCGAGTAAATGAATATGATAACGTTCATCCATTAACGACTGATTTTCATGTTGACTATGAATATCGACGAGGTGACGCATCACTTCTCGAAGCATCGCTATCGTCACAAGTGTTCCATTAATTCGACAAGTTGATTTTCCTGATGCATTAATATCTCGTCGGATAATGAATACATAATCATCCGACCAATCAATGCCTAAATCTTCGAGTTGTTGTTGAAATTCATCCGTCATATATTCGAGTCGAAACATCGCTTCTAGTTCTGCCTTTTTCGCTCCGTGTCGTACGAATTGATGAGATCCTCGACCACCTGCAAGCAGTTGAATCGCTCCAATAATAATCGACTTTCCAGCACCTGTTTCTCCTGTTAGCACCGTCATTCCATCTTCGAAACTAACGTGTAACTCTTCGATGATTGCAAAGTCTTTGATCGATAACTCACTTAACAAGGCATTTCCTCCTTTGATTACAACATCGATAACAATCGTTCTTTTATCGGTGTTGTTAACTCTTCCTCTCGACAGATGAGTAAACATGTATCATCGCCACAAATCGTTCCGAGCAGCTCATCTTCCCATTCTAAACTATCGAGTAATGAACCGACTGCTTGCGCATTGCCCGGTAAAGTTTTTAAAACGATGAAATTGTTTGCTGCATCGATACTTACGAAAGCATCTTGTAACATTCTTTGCAACTTTTCCTCTGTATTATGTTTTTGAACTGTCGGTAAACTATATTTATAACGTCCGTCTGGAAGTGGGACTTTAATTAAATGTAATTCTTTAATATCGCGAGACACTGTCGCTTGTGTCACTTCGACACCAGCTTCTTTTAAACTTGCAACGAGTTGGTCTTGCGTTTCGATTTCATTATTTGAAATAATGTCGCGGATGCGAATATGACGTTGACCTTTATTCATGTTGTCACTCCGTTCTTCACTTTTTAACTATTTTTCTTACAGTATAACGAATGTTTATGCAAATACGCAATGTTTTTTACCGAATGAAAACGCGCCCAAAGAGCGCGCCTTCTACTTTCTTTTATTGCAACAGTTGTATTCCTTCTTTTGCGACATTAGAAGCAGTTAAACCGATTTCTTCAAGTAATGCATCGACTGAACCGTGCTCAACGTATTGATCAGGAATGCCGAGTGTCCGTATCATCGGTACGTCTTCAGCAGTCATCGCCTGAGAATGGAACCACTCTAAAACAGCACTTCCGAAACCTCCTGCGAGCACACCTTCTTCTAATGTAATGATTGGTTTTTTCTCTCGTTGAAGTCGCTCTAACATTTTTTCATCCATCGGTTTAATGAAACGAGCGTTAATAATTTCAACTGTTTGATTCGTTTCTCGTTCGATTTGAAGAGCTGCTTCTTTCGCTACTTCAATCATCGGACCGAAAGTTAGAATGGATAAATCTTTTCCTTCTTTTAACACTTCCCATGTACCGATTGGTATTTCTTTTAATTCCTCATCCATCGGCACACCGTAACCGTTGCCTCGTGGGAAGCGAAGAGCAATTGGTCCATCATTATACGATAACGCGGTCTTTACCATATGTTGTCCTTCATTTTCATCTTTTGGCATCATGAGAACGAGGTTCGGCAAATGACGTAAATAAGCGATATCAAATACACCGTGATGCGTTTCACCGTCAGCACCGACAAGTCCTGCTCGGTCAATGCCTAAAAATACGTTTAAGTTTTGACGTGTAATGTCATGAAGCATTTGATCATATGCTCGCTGTAAAAAGGTTGAATAAATTGCTAAAAATGGTTTCATCCCTTCAGCAGCTAACCCTGCTGCCATTGTCGCAGCATGTTGTTCTGCAATTCCAACGTCATAAAAACGGTCTGGAAACTCACGTGCAAAATCTTCTAATTTTGAACCGACAGGCATTGCAGGTGTAATTGCAGCTACGCGATAATCGTCTCGTGCAATTTTACTTACTGTATCTGCAATTAGTTTACTCCAACTCGGACCTTTTGCAGGAGCTTTCACAAAGTCTCCTGTATCTATTTTGTAAGGACCTGTTCCGTGCCAAGTACCGACTGTATCACTTTCAGCCGGTTGATAACCTTTTCCTTTTTTCGTAATGACATGAATAATCGTTGGACCGTCGACTTTTTTCGCATACGTTAATGATTTTTCTAACTCTTCAAAATCATGTCCATCGACAGGACCTAAATACGTAAACCCAAGTTCTTCAAAAAACATCCCTGGTACGACGAGATATTTAAAGCTATCTTTGACGCGGTCCGCTGCTTTCACTAATGTGCCACCGATTGCTGGCACTTTCTTCAACATATGCTCAAGCTCATCTTTCGCTGTATTATATTTTCCAGCTGTACGAATACGTCCAAGCATCGCATGAAGCGCACCGACATTCGGCGCGATAGACATTTCGTTGTCATTTAAAATAACAGTCATATTCGTTTTCTCATGCCCGATATGGTTGAGTGCTTCAAGCGCCATTCCGCCAGTTAACGCACCGTCTCCGATAATCGGAACGACATAATTTTGATCTCCGCGAATATCTCGAGCAGCTGCCATTCCCATCGCAGCTGAAAGTGATGTTGAACTATGGCCTGTTTCCCACACGTCGTGTTCACTTTCTGCCATTTTAGGGAATCCACTTAACCCTTTATATTGACGTAATGTATCAAATTGAGACGCACGTCCTGTCAATATTTTGTGTACATATGCTTGATGTCCAACGTCCCAAATAAATTTATCTTTCGGACTATCGAATACTTTATGCAACATAATCGTTAGCTCTACGACACCTAAATTCGGACCGATATGTCCACCTGTGACGGACAATTTTTCAATTAAAAATTGACGAATCGTTTGCGCAAGTTGTTTAAGTTGCGCTTCGTCCATCGTTTTTACAACTGATGGATGAGTTATTTCCGTGAGATCCATCCGTATCACACACCTTCATAAAAATTTACAACAGTTCCAATTGATATACTTCATTCATTATATCAATCCGACACTCCAATACAACCGATTGATTTTATTATAAATCTCGTTCAATAATGTAATCTGCAAATTGTTCGAGTAACGTATTTTCTTTCTCTAAAAAATGTAAGCTTTTGATTGCTTCTTGATGTCGGTCTTGAAGCACTTGTTTTGCTCCATCTAATCCTAATAAAGCAGGATAAGTCGATTTATCACTTTCCTCATCACTTCCAACAGGCTTTCCTAATTGTTCTGTTGTACTCGTAACATCTAAAATATCATCTTTAATTTGAAAGGCTAAACCGATATTGTGTGCATACTGACGTAAATACTCATGTTTATCAGGACATAATTGCGCTAAAATCGCTCCTGCTTCAATACTAAAGCGTAATAAAGCACCTGTTTTGCGCACATGAATCCTTTCAATGTCTTCAACAGAGAGTTCCTTTCCTTCTCCTGCTAAATCTAATACTTGTCCGGCAACCATTCCTTGAGCGCCTGCTGCCTTACTTAAAAGACGAATAAGCTCGACTTGTTGTTCGGGTACGACATCTTTTGTTTTTGTAATACTTTCAAATGCGAGAGCTTGCATTGCATCTCCTGCTAAAATTGCCATCGCTTCACCATACACTTTATGGTTCGTTAATTGTCCGCGACGATAATCGTCATCGTCCATTGCTGGCAAATCATCATGAATGAGTGAGTACGTATGAATAAGCTCGACGGCCGCTGCGACATACAATGCATCATCAATTCTTAAATCTAAATCTTCTAATGTCGCCAATACGAGTAAAGGTCGCACTCGCTTGCCTCCTGCATCAATCGAATAACGCATCGCTTCAAGCAACTCTTCAGGTCCTTCTTGTGTATCGATTAAAGCATGTAATGTTTCATTAATTTTTGGCGTATTCACTTCAATAAACTTTTCTAACGGCATCGCCATATTAAATGTCTCCTTCTTCCACATACGGTTGATCTTTTTGAATTAATTCGTTCATTTTTTCTTCAGCTTCTGATAATTTCTTTTGACATAATAATGAAAGTTGCATCCCTCGTTGATACAACTCCATCGATTGCTCTAATGGGACATCTCCAGACTCTAAACGAGCAACTATCGTTTCTAACTCTTGCATCGCTTCTTCAAACATCATTTCTTTCGTCATTCAAACTCTCTCCTTTTTTCGCTACGATCGTTTTTATATCGGCAGTTACGATACCGTCTTGAAACTCCACTTGTAATACGTCATCTTCTTTTACGTCTTGAATACTCGTCACGAGTTGATCGTTTTGAGAAGTCATCGTAAATCCACGACTCAATACTTGCAATGGATTTAAAGACGTTAGCATTCGCACTTGTGCATCGAACTGTTCTACTTTTCGACCGATAAACTGTTGTTGTGTTCGCACGAGTTGGCGATGTAACTGGTCAAAACGTTTTTGTTCTTCTCGTATTTTAACATGAGGAGCATACGTTTGTAATGTATAGCGTTTTTGTTCAAAGTGATGACGCTTTTCAATGAATCTCGCTTTCATTTCATAATGTAATCGTTCTGTCGTACGATCGAGACGTTCATAAAACGGTTGATAGAGACGCTCACTATATTGAAAGGGAACCGATTGTTGAATTCGTTGAAGTCGTTCTACACTCTGTTTATATCGAGCGAGCATCGCTTGATGCATTCGCTGTCGAAAATCTTGTAGTTGTAATCGTAATGTTTCTTTTGACGGAGTGACGAGTTCTGCTGCTGCAGTAGGTGTAACTGCTCGTACATCCGCTGCGTAATCAGCTAATGTATAATCCGTTTCGTGACCTACCGCACTGACGACAGGAATTGGGCTTGAAAAAATCGCTCGTACAACATCTTCACTATTAAACGCCCATAAATCTTCCATCGATCCTCCACCACGGCCGACGATTAATACGTCGATTTTATCTTTTTTCTCAGCGGCCCGATACAAAGCTTCTGTAATTTCTCTTGGGGCTTGTTCCCCTTGCACAGTAACAGGAAATAATACAATTTTTGCAATCGGATAACGTCGATGAATGGTAGAAATCATATCTTGAATCGCCGCTCCTGTTCGAGCAGTAATAATTCCAATCGTTTCAGGATATGAAGGTATCGGCTGTTTCCAACGCTCATCGAATAACCCTTCATTTTTTAATTTTTCATGCAGTTGACGTAACGCGACATAAAGCGCTCCTTCTCCTGCCGGATACATTTCTTTAGCATAGAGTTGATAACGTCCATGCGGCTCATAAACATCGATATTTCCTTGAATGAGTACGTCCATTCCGACTTCTGGTTGAAAGGTTAATTGAGATGCATCTTTTCGAAACATCATCAAACTAATTTGAGCACGTTTATCTTTTAATGTCGCATAAATATGTCCTTGTTTAGAAATACTAACATTCGATAGTTCTCCTCGTACATATACTGTTTTTAAATACGGATCGTGTTGAAATTTATACCGTATATATTTTGTCAACGCTTGGACTGATAAATAATTTCGTTGCATCAAGTCGCCTCCTAATCGAAAAGAAACGCTGCCGGTTGGCAGCGTTTTTTCATTATTGACACATTTTTTTCGCGCTCTGTAAAGTATTGTATAAAAGCATTGTAATCGTCATAGGTCCTACGCCACCTGGTACGGGTGTGATCGCTTGTACTTTTTCTACAACGTCATCAAAATCTACATCTCCACAAAGTTTACCATTTTCATCGCGGTTCATCCCAACATCAATAACGACCGCACCTTCTTTTAAATGCTCTTTTTTAATAAACTTCGCTTGACCGATTGCCGCAATTAAAATATCTGCTTGTTTCGTATATTGTTCTAAGTTTGCTGTTTTTGAGTGACAATACGTGACCGTCGCATCATTTTGTAACAATAATTGTCCCATCGGTTTACCGACAATATTACTTCGTCCGATAATGACTGCGTGTTTTCCGGCAACGTCGATTCCTTCTCGTTCTAACAACTGCATAATTCCGAATGGAGTACATGATAAAAATGTCGATTGGCCGATCATCATTTTACCGACGTTTTCTGGATGGAAACCGTCAACATCTTTCTCCGGACGAATCGTTAAAATGACTTTATCTTCATCGATATGTTTTGGAAGTGGTAATTGCACTAAAATTCCATGAATCGAATCGTCCTCATTCAACTGTTCTACTCGTTGTAACAATTCCTCCTCAGTCGTTTCTTTCGGTAAACGAATGACTTCTGACTTCATCCCTGCTTTTGTACTCGCTTTTTCTTTGTTGCGAACATAAGTTGCACTCGCCTGATCATCTCCTACTAAAATAACGGCTAGACCGGGCTGACAACCTTTTGCAACGAGCTGGTCTACTTCTTCACGAATTTCTTCTTTAATTTTATTTCCAATTGCTTTTCCATCGATTGTTTTAGATGTCATTTTAAAAATCCTTCCTTCGATTAATTAATTTTTGATAAAACACCATTTACAAATTTCCCTGCTTGTTCATCGCTAAAGGTTTTACATAACTCAACCGCTTCATCAATGACAACGCGTGGTGGTACATCTGTATGTAACAATTCAAACGTCGCTAAACGTAACACTGTACGTTCTACTTTCGGTAGTCGATCGAATGTCCAGTTCGTTAAATGTTCTTCGATGACTTGATCGATAGACGCTTGATGAGCAACCGTTCCTTCAACGAGAGAGGCGTAGAACTCATCGATCGGTTCTTCGACTATATGTTGCATCGCCTCTTCTAGCGTGACTTCTGTTTGATCCATTTGAAAAAGCGTCTGCACTGCTTTCTCTCTTGCTGTACGTCGTTTCATACGCTTGTAATCTCCTTCTCTCTAATATCTCTAGTTTATCATATCATATTTTTATTTTAGCGAGGTCCTTTTCTGGAATCTCCTTAAAAAAGACAAGAAAGCAGGAGAGGGGCATCCGCTCTCCTGCTTTACATTACGCTTTTTGCTCTTCAAATTGAATGCCAGTAATGAACACATTCACTTCTTTTGTTTCAAGTGATGTCATATGGAAAATAGACTGGCGCACTTGTTCTTGCACTTCTTTCGCTACTTCCGGCACATTGTATCCGAATTCGACGATACAATAAACGTCGATTGCAAGTCCATCGGCATCCCAATTTACTTTGACACCTTTTCCGTGTACGGTTTTTCCGAACTTTTCAGCAACATCTGTCGCTAAGTTCCCTTGTGTCATCGCAACACCTTGGACTTCGTTTGTCGCAATGCCGATAATAACTTCCAACACTTCGGGAGCTAAATGAATGCGACCGAGCACATCACCTGATGCTGTTTTCTTTCCTTCGAGTGAAGGCTCCATTTTCTTTTTGTTTTGTGACATATTACTACACTCCTCCTTACTTCTCCTCTAGCACTGTATACGTCTCTAAAAATCGCGTATCAAACTGGCCAGATTGGAACACTGGATGCGCCATTATGTTCGCATGTAGCGGAATCGTCGTTTCGACACCTTCGATAATGAATTCATCAAGTGCTCGCTTCATACGAGCTACAGCTTCTTTTCGAGTCGGTGCATGAACAATTAATTTCGCTACCATCGAGTCATAATAAGGCGGTATCTTATATCCATTATACACGGCTGAGTCGACTCTGACACCAAAACCACCCGGAGGCATGTAAACTTTTATCTCACCCGGAGAAGGCATGAAGTTTTGGTATGGGTTTTCCGCATTAATACGGCACTCAATCGAACACCCGTCAAATGTAATATCCTCTTGATTATACCCGAGTCGTTCTCCAGATGCGATACGAATTTGTTCTTTAATTAAATCAATACCTGTGATCATCTCTGTTACCGGATGTTCTACTTGAATTCGTGTATTCATTTCCATGAAATAAAAGCGATCATTGATATGGTCATAAATAAATTCAATCGTACCTGCTCCACGATAGTCGACTGCTTTTGCTGCACGCACAGCCGCTTCGCCCATTTCTTTTCGCGTATTTTCTGTAATTGCAGGAGAGGGAGCTTCTTCAATAAGTTTTTGCATCCGTCGTTGAATCGAACAATCTCGTTCACCTAAATGAATCGTATGTCCATACTTATCCGCTAGTACTTGTACTTCTACGTGACGGAATGTTTCTACATACTTTTCTAAATAAACACCAGGGTTGCCGAATGCTGCCGATGCTTCTTTTTGTACCATTTGAATTCCTTTTTCTAATTCCTCTTCAGTTAGTGCTACTCGAATTCCTTTTCCACCACCACCTGCTGTCGCTTTAATGATGACCGGATACCCAATCGTTTTTGCCACTTCTTTTGCTTCTTCGATAGATTCTACAACACCATCAGAACCCGGAACGATTGGAACACCTGCTTCTTTCATCGTTTGACGAGCGACATCTTTCGTCCCCATTAACG
>JASKZX010000008.1 GCA_030147435.1 Savagea sp.
GTCGATCGAAGTAGTAGCGAATGAAGAAGAGAAAAAAGCAGCAGAGGCAGAAGCAAGACGTTTAGAAAAAGAAGCCGAACGTTTACGTCAAGAAAAAGAATCTTTAGAACAACGAAAGCAGTTAGCGATTGAACAACTTCATCAAGAGCAAGTGACAGTGATCGGAGATTCCGTAATGCTCGCAGCGGTTGATCATCTACGAGAACAATTTCCTGCGTTGTCAGCGAATGTGAAAATCGGTAGACAAATGGCGGCAGCTCCTCCGATTATTCAAGAGTTAGCGAATTCAGGTCAACTCGGTCAACATGTCGTATTAGGTCTCGGTTCAAACGGAAACTTTAATACGAATACATTGAAAAAGGCATTAAATGCACTTGGAGAAGATCGTTCGGTCTATTTAATTACGACACGAATTCGAAACAACTGGCAAGAAAATGTCAACGCAAATTTAAAGTCAGTCGCCGAATTGTATGATAATGTAGAGATAATCGATTGGCACGCACTCAGTGCCGATCATCCTGAATGGTTTGAACCTGATAAAACTCATTTAAATATTACAGGAGCAAAAGCATATACAGATATTATTGTGCGAGCGATGGAAGAACGAGTTGCTCGTCAAGTCGAAAAATAAAGAAGCTCCTTCTGTGAAAAACACAGAAGGAGTTTTCAGTGTTTCATGATAGACCTTTAAACTTACGAGAAAATTCGTTATGATACGAGTAGTAGAAGGGGGCATTGACTCATTACCTCGAAGAACTTTTCCGTCACTTTTGCGTTATGTAAATAAGAACATTGAAGGAGTATTTCATTGATAGAAATAGAAATTTTATATGAAGATAACCATGTGCTCGTTGTAGAGAAACCACGTAATATGCCAGTACAAGAAGATAGTAGTGAAGATACTGACTTATTAAACGTTTTAAAATTAGATATTAAAGAACGATATAATAAACCAGGAAATGTTTATTTAGCGCTCGTTCATCGACTCGACCGACCAGTAGGTGGTGCGATTATTTTCGCAAAAACATCGAAAGCTGCAAGTCGTTTATCGGATAGTTTACGTCGTCAAGCGATCAAGCGTCATTATTATGCGATTGTCCGTGGTACGATTGATCAAGACAAAGGTCGTTTAGAACATAAGTTGTGGAAAGATCGTAAACGAAATGAAGTACATGTTGTTAAGCCGAACGACAAGCGAGGAAAAGAAGCACGACTGCGTTACGAAGTGTTAGGACGAAAAAATAATTTAACACTCGTTCGAGTCGCACTTGAAACAGGGCGTTCTCACCAAATCCGTGTGCAGTTTGCGGCGATTGGCCACCCATTATACGGCGATCAAAAGTACGGATCAAAAGTGAATCGTCACGGGCAACAAATTGCCTTATGGTCGACGGAAATTACGTTTCCCCACCCAACGAAAAAAGAACCGATTACTGTACGTTCATACCCACCACTTGAAGATCCGTGGATTTATTGGACGTCGGTTGATTACAAGTAAAGGAAGTTGAAGAATGTCAAAAGATTATCCATTTATTCCGATCATCGTCGGAACAGATATGAATGCTTACAATATGGCGATTTCATTTCATGCACATTATAAAATTCATCCGATTCTCGTCGGACGAGGAATGCTTTCGTTTACTCGATTAAGTTCTATTCCGAAAGCGATTGAAATTTATCCGAATCTCGGTGAAACAGAAGGATTCGTACAAGCGTTAGAGGAAGTAGCAAAAAAGTATAAAGAAGAAGGAAAGCAATTATTACTGATCGGTACGAACGATTTATTCGTCCGTCTCATTATTGAAAATAAAGAAGCCCTTCAAAAACATTACGTATTTAGCTATATTGACGAGCCGTTAATGAATCAATTGCTCGTGAAGAAAAACTTTTATCAATTATGTGAAGAACACGGAATCGATGTACCGACAACGTATTTTCATTCGTGTGCAACAGATGAAGTCTTCGATAAAGAAATGATGTTTCCTGTCATTATTAAACCTTCAAACGGTGTACTTTATTATAAAAATCCATTTGAGGGAATGCAAAAAGTATACAAAGTCAATAATTATGATGAAGTGAATGAAGTGATTACAACCATTCGTGAAAGTGGATATGATGATGACTTAATTATTCAAGACTTCATTCCAGGCGATGATACGTACATGTGGGACTCTGTCGTCTATGTGAACCAACATGGCGATAGTGAGCTTGTAACACTCGCACAAGTCGTTTTACAAGAACATACGCCTACTGCTATCGGAAACTATACAGCGCTCATTACACGCTATGATGAAGCGTTAATGACGAAGCTTAAAAACTTTTTAGAGGCGGTCGGTTATGTCGGGTTTGCTAACTTCGATTTAAAGTATGACCCACGAGACGGTAAAGTCAAAGCGTTTGAAGTAAATATACGTCAAGGGCGCTCGAGCTACTATACGACGAGTTGTGGACATAATATGGCAAAATATATCGTTGATGATGTCATTTATGACCGTCCGAAAGAATTAACGTATTTAAACGAAGAACATTTATTTACAGTCGTTCCGAAATACGTATTAAAACGTTTCGTTGATAACGAAGAAATTAAACAAGAAGTGAAACGATTATTACGTGAGAAAAAGTTTGAAAACCCACTCTTTTATCCACGCGATCGTCACTTGAAAAGAAAGTTTTATTTAATGGCACGTCAAGTGAATTACGTGCGAAAATATAAAAACAATCGTTGGACATAAGAGAGGGTAACCATTCAGTCTTTCGCTTTGAGCAATGGCTGAATGGTTTTCTTATCCATCTATTGAAAGGAGGAAACACGAAAAGTGTGAAAAGCATTTTTCGTACGATATGAATAATATGCATGAATTATTACAACAAAAATGGACGTTTGAAGAGATGCTTCCCATCCAAGAGCAAATGTTTCCACTAATGAAAGAAGAGCGAGATATTTTAGCGATTTCTCCAACAGGAAGTGGGAAAACATTAGCATTCGCTTTACCTTTAATTGATAAAGCGTTACGCGAGGAGAAAAAAGAAACTTTCGCAGTGATTGTGACACCTTCTCAAGAGTTGTCGATGCAAATTGTAGAAGTCATTCGCGAGTGGGTGGAAGGAACACCAGTAACAGTAACACAATTGATTGGTGGAGCGAACCCGAAACGTCAAGAAGAGCAGTTAAAGAAAAAACCGAATATCGTTGTCGGAACACCCGGACGTATTCATGAACATGTAAGAAATAAAAAGTTAAAAATGCACTTTGTTGAACATTTAATTGTTGATGAAGCTGATCAATTTTTAACGTTTGAGAAAAAGAGATTTTTACAAGATCTAACATCGCGAATGTCAAAATATGCACAGTTTGTCGCAGTATCAGCAACGTTACCTGAAGATATTGAGGAGCAGTTTGAGCATTTTGTTGATCATCCAGCGAAACTAGAAGTAAAAGCAGAAGACTTACCGAAAAAAGGGGATGTCGTTTATTCATATATCGCTGTAGAAGATCGCGATAAAATGCCGACATTACGAGGGCTTGCTGCGCTAGAAGGAATGCGAGGAATTGCGTTCATGAATGCACTCGGTCAAATGACGTATCAAGAGTGGAAGTTAGAGCAGACGAATACGAAAATTGGCCTTCTTCATAGTGATTTGAAAAAAGAAGAACGTGAACGCACATTACGCGAGTTTAGACAAGGAAAGTTATCCATTTTACTCGCAACAGATGTCGCAGCACGTGGCCTCGACATTGAAGGAGTCACGCATGTCATTCATTTTGATTTACCACCGACGAAAGAACAGTTCATTCACCGTTCAGGACGTACAGGTCGAAATGGGGCAGATGGCGAAGTGTTAAGTTTTGTGACGTATCGCCAGAAAAAAGATGTACAAAAGCTTACAAGACCTCATCGACTCGTTCATAAAGAGTGGAAAAATGGAGAGCTCCGTGAAGTAAGAAAAGATGTACCGAAAAAACGTCAT
>JASKZX010000011.1 GCA_030147435.1 Savagea sp.
AATGTATGTTTTTTAAAATGCTCAACATCGTTGATCATTGGATACCCTTCAAATGCGACGAGCCAGAAGTTTTTATGCGGACGACCACTGCGAACGATAAGTTCTTCTTTTAAGTCGTCTCCTTTTTTCCCTACATATAAAACAGACCCTGGCTGAAAACGCTCTTCTGGAAAATCTGTTTGACTGATTACACGGACTTCCCCTTTAATACCATGTGTATTCACAATTTGTCCTACTTCTAACCAATACATCTTTCCACCTCTTTCAATTATATTCAAACAAAAAGCAGAATAGCCAAGAGCTATTCTGCTTTTATGATTTAAGCATCATTGCTTAAATTATTTGTTTTTTGATTCATGGTATGTTTTCATGATGCCTTTGTCTGATAAAAGTTTATGAACTGTATCTGACGGTTTCGCACCGTTGTTTAACCATTTTAATGCAAGCTCTTCATCAATCTTAACTTCTGATGGTTGCGTTAATGGGTTGTATGTTCCGATCGTCTCGATTGGACGGCTCGTTAATGCTGTACGTGAATCTGCTACTACGATACGGTAGAAAGGATTCTTTTTAGCACCCATACGTTTTAAACGAATTTTAACTGACATGTTATTACACCTCCGAATAGTTTCACACAATTTAGTATGTTATCAGCTTTTATTTTGTTTGTAAAGGCTTTTCTCTTAACACCTTAAAATTTATTTAAAAAATGAGTCGAAACTTGGGAAATTCATCTTCTTTTTCCCTTTTTGCATACCTGTCATTTTCTTCATCATTTTTTTCATTTCAGCAAACTGTTTTAAGAGACGGTTCACTTGTTGAAGCGATGTTCCAGAACCTTTTGCGACACGTTTTCTACGACTCGCATTCATCATCTCTGGAGTTGCGCGTTCTTCAGGTGTCATTGATTTAATAATCGCTTCGATTTGTCCCATTTGGCCTTCATCTACTTGGATATTTTCCATACCCTTCATTTTATTGAACCCTGGAATCATTCCGAGAAGCTCATCGAGAGGCCCCATCTTTTTCACTTGATCGAGTTGCTCTAAAAAGTCATCAAGTGTGAACGTTTGGTTACGTAATTTTTCTTCCATTTCTTTCGCGCGGTCTTCATCAACCGTTTCCTGAGCTTTTTCAATTAAACTGAGCACGTCTCCCATGCCGAGAATACGCGAAGCCATTCGCTCTGGGTGGAATGAATCTAACGCATCCATTTTCTCACCCATACCGATAAACTTAATCGGTTTCTCTGTCACTGCACGAATCGATAATGCAGCCCCTCCTCGCGTGTCTCCGTCGAGTTTCGTTAAGACGACACCCGTTATACCGAGTGCGTCATCAAAGCTCTTAGCGACGTTGACAGCGTCTTGTCCTGTCATCGAGTCGACGACGAGTAAAATTTCATCCGGTTGAGCGAGTTCTTTAATATCTTTTAACTCTTGCATTAATTCTTCATCGACGTGTAATCGACCAGCAGTATCAATAATAACGACGTCGTTATGTTCTTCTTTTGCTTGTTCTAATGCTTGACGTGTAATTTCTACTGGTGACACTTGATCACCGAGAGAAAAGACTGGCATCGTCAATTGTTTACCGAGTGTTTGAAGCTGATCGATCGCTGCAGGACGGTAAATGTCTGCTGCAACGAGCAATGGCTTTTTATTATGTTTTTTACGTAAAAGGGTCGCCACTTTCCCAGTCGTCGTCGTCTTCCCTGCTCCTTGTAAACCGACCATCATAATGACTGTCGGTGCTTTTCGAGCAAATTGAATCGGTGTTTCTTCCCCACCCATCAATTCCGTCAATTCTTCTTTTACTACTTTTACTACTTGCTGTCCTGGTGTTAAACTGTCCATCACTTCGATACCTACAGCTCGTTCACTCACTGTTTTTACGAAGTTTTTTACTACTTTTAAGTTAACGTCTGCTTCGATGAGTGCAAATCGTACTTCACGCATCATTTCTTTTACGTCTGATTCACTAACTTTACCTTTACCGGTAATTTTTTTCATCGTCTCTTGCAGTCGTTCGGCTAATCCTTCAAATGCCATGTGAGGAATCCTCCTATTCTTGTCGTTTGAGCGTCTCTAAAACATTTCGAGCAGCTTTGCAATCTTCATTTTCTAACGCTTTTTCCATCGATTGAATCGCTGCCATACGACGTTCGAAACGTTCAAACAATTGTAATTTCGATTCATATTCTTCTAACATTTTTTCCGTTCGCTTTACATTATCATAAATCGCTTGACGCGAAACATCGTGAATATCTGCTATTTCTCCGAGTGATAAATCTTCCAAATAATATGCGCGCATATATGCTCGCTGTTTATCTGTCAGTAGCGACTGATAAAAATCATAGAGGAAGTTAATTCTCGTCGTTTTTTCTAACATGAATGTCCCTCCCTCTAATCGTTGTTGTCATCGTATGATGAACTTTTCATAGTGTCAAGTAAATTCACTTGTCTTCTTCTTGTTTCAGTTCCATTTCAAGTCCATCTGCAAATAATCCGTATACGTATTTATCTGGGTCAAATGGTTGTAGGTCGTCAATTCCTTCTCCGAGACCGACAAACTTCACTGGAATATTTAATTTCTTACGAATCGCTAACACAATTCCACCTTTTGCTGTTCCGTCAAGTTTCGTTAAGACAATTCCTGTCACATTTGTCGCTTCTTTAAACGTTTCCGCTTGAATTAAAGCGTTTTGACCTGTCGTTGCATCAAGCGCGAGCAACACTTCATGAGGTGCTCCTGGAATTTCACGACTAATCACACGATGAATTTTTTCAAGTTCTTTCATTAAGTTTACTTTATTTTGTAAACGTCCTGCTGTATCACAAATGAGTACGTCGACATCACGTTTTTTCGCTGCTTGAACCGCATCGTACATGACCGCTGCTGGGTCAGAACCTTCTGCTTGGCGAATCACTTCTACATTGTTGCGTTCTCCCCAAACGACGAGTTGTTCAATCGCACCTGCTCGGAATGTATCTCCCGCTGCGAGCATAACAGATTTTCCTTCATTTTGAAGACGCTTCGTTAACTTACCGATCGTCGTTGTCTTTCCGACACCGTTCACACCGACCATTAAAATTACCGTCATCTCATCTTCTTGAAGGTTCAATGTCATATCTTCTTCTTCATCGCCCGCTTCATTATAAATTTCTACGAGCTTTTCAGAAATAAGTGACTGCATACCTGATGTATCTTTAATATTTTGACGTTTCACTTCCATTTTGAGTTCATCGACGAGCTCCATTACCGTCTCTACTCCAACGTCTGCTTGAAGTAATACATCTTCTAACTCCTCGAAAAACTCTTCATCCACTTCTCGGAAGTTTGC
>JASKZX010000067.1 GCA_030147435.1 Savagea sp.
CGTCCAACGTTCCGCTCTGACTTACAAAATGAGCCGAAGCCAAAAGCAGAACCGGTACAAGAGAAACCGGTAGATATTCCACAACCACAACGTCCGACACCTCAAGAAGATCCGTTAGACGTACCGACATTTTTACGCAATCGAAATCGTCGATAAATGTTTATGAGCTGTCTCGAGAAGAGGCAGCTTTTTTTAACGATAACAGGAACGTTTGTTCTTATATTATACGAATGTCTGTTCTTTCTTGCAAGGAAAAATAGTCTGATTTGATATGTGAAAATGAAGTTGATACAATTAATAATAATCAATAAGAGGAGGAGTTTACGTGAAAGAACGTATTGCTGCTATTGAAAAAAGACTGTCAGAGGCTTGTGAACGCTCAGGACGATCACGTGATGATATTACCCTCGTTGCAGTAACAAAATCGATTTCTGATGAACGTACAGCACAATTTGTCGAAGCTGGCATTATCCACGTCGGTGAAAACCGTACAGATTCGATGATGAAAAAACATGCTGCGATTCACCAACCCCAAATGAAATGGCATTTTATCGGAAACTTACAAAGCAGAAAAGTAAAAGATATTATCGATATTGTTGATGTGATTCATTCGGTTGATCGACTAAGTGTCGTCAAACAAATTGATAAACGAGCGTCACAGCCGATCGATTGTTTCGTTCAGGTGAATGTGTCGGGAGAAAAGTCGAAGTCAGGTCTTTCACCTGATGAGGTACAAGACTTTATCGAATCGTTAAAGGATTATCAAAATGTTCGAGTAATCGGTTTAATGACGATGGCTCCTTATGAAGCGACAGAGAAAGAGTTGCGCACATATTTTCGAACGATGCGCGAATTGAGAGATCAAATCGCTGATCAACAGTTCGCACATGCCCCTTGTACGGAGCTGTCGATGGGAATGTCTAACGATTTTGAAATTGCAGTAGAAGAAGGAGCGACTTACGTTCGTATCGGAACAGCTTTAGTCGGTTCTGAAAAGGAGGCATAACGAATGAGCTTTCGCAAACGTATCGGCAAATGGTTTGAGATCGATGATGAGTATGATTACGAAGACTATGAAGAAGAACGGGTAGATAAAGGAAAAGAAACTACTCCAGAACAGTCGAATGTTTCACAGCTGTCCGAGCGTGCGATTACGAATCAGCGTCCAACAGTCGTTAGTTTGGAATCTGCCAAAAAAGTTGCAAAAGTTGTTTTATTTGAGCCGCGTGCTTATTCTGAAGCAGTCGATATTGCTGATGAGTTATTAAAGAAAAAAGCGGTTATTGTGAATTTGCAACAAATTTCTCAAGAAGAAGGATGGCGTATTATTGATTTTCTTAGTGGAACTGTATATGCTATTTCTGGTGAAATGCAAAAGATCGGTCAAGATATCTTTTTATGCACGCCAGATAATGTAGAAGTTGATGGAGAGATTTCTCAATATATCGACTCAAAATAGATAGAGGTGTACTATGCTTTCTCAACAATTATTAACACTTGCCCTTCTAGGTATTCAAATTTATTCGTGGGCAATCATTATTTATATTTTCATGAGTTGGGTACCAGCAACGAGAGAAACGGGTATTGGACGTTTTCTCGGTCAAATTGTTGAACCTTATTTAAGTGTATTTAGAAAGTTCATTCCACCAATCGGAATGATTGATTTTTCACCGATTGTCGCTCTTTTAGTGTTACAAATTCTCATTCGAGGCGGCGTCGTATATTTATTCTCAATGTTTACATTTTAAGATGAAATAAAAATAAACAGACACAGCTGAAGGACTATCCATCGGTTGTGTTTTGTTGTATAAAGGAGCACTTTTATGAAAGACGTGTTGCAACACTTTCGAAAAGAAGAAGAGCCATTTATCGAAAAAGTACAAGATTGGATTTTTGAAGTGAATGATTATTATACACCGAAGTTGCTCGATTTTTTAAATCCGAGGGAACGTTTCATTGTAGAATCTCTCGTTCGACAAGCAGGTCTTGAACTACATACATATGGTGGATTTGAAAATGCTGAAAGGGAGCGTGTCATCATTGCGCCAGATTATTTTGTACCGACGCTAGCAGACTTTCAAATTCAAATATCTGCTATCAAATATCCAGAAAAGTTTGCGACGATTGAACACCGGGATGTGTTAGGTTCGATGATGGCTCTCGGAGTAGAACGTGCACAGTTTGGTGATATTATTTTAGACGGAAGTACAATTCAAGTCGCTTATACGAAAGAGATGGATGAATACATTCGTTTTACTTGGACTGAAGTAGGGAAAACTTCGATTTATTTAGAGGAAGTAGAGAAGGAGCATTATTTATCGAATCAAGACGAATGGCAAATAGCACTCAATATTGTAAGTTCTCTACGTTTAGATGTTGTCGTTTCTTCTATGTTAAATATTAGTCGAACGAATGCGGCGAAACTTATTCGAAGCGAACGAGTAAAAGTGAATTGGAAAACAGAGCCGAATGTCGCGAGTGAATTACAGTCGATGGATATGATTTCTATTCGAGGATATGGTCGTTTTAAAGTATTTGACATCGAGGGACGTACGAGAAAAGATAAAATTCGATTAAATGTAGGAAAACTTCGATAAACTATTTTAAACTGTGGTAAACTAGATAATAATAAAAAAGTAAGGAAGGAGCGATTATTTGTGGCATTAACTCCATTAGATATACATAACAAAGTATTCAGTAGAGGGTTTAGAGGTTATGATGAAGATGAAGTGAATGAGTTTTTAGAACAAGTGATGCATGACTATGAAGCTGTGCTTGAAGAGAATAAAAAACTTCGTGCACAATTAAATGATAAAGAAGAGCAAGTAACACATTTCAATACGATTGAAAGTACGTTACAACAATCGATCGTTATCGCTCAGGAAGCAGCTGAAGATGTTCGTCGCAATGCTGTTCAAGAGTCGAAATTGATTATTAAAGAAGCAGAGAAAAATGCAGACCGTATTGTAAATGATGCTTTAGCTAAGTCAAGAGAAGTAACGTTAGAAATTGACGATTTAAAAAAGCAATCGAAAGTTTTCCGAAATCGTTTCCGCTTGCTCATCGAAGCACAATTAGAGTTACTTCAATCGGATGATTGGGATGAATTAGAAAATTATAATATTGAAGAGCAATTAGAAAAAATTGATCCTTCACTTGTCGAAGAAAAAGAAGATGAAGAAAAAGAAAGTTGACAGACTTCTTTTGAACTACTGCTCATAGTATGGTAAAATGAGCACTAACCGTTTTACAACGGAAGAGACATTGTTGAGCTGCTAATTAAATATTGAAAAGCGATGATGGAGCGAGTACTTTTTTATACGATCACCAGCGAGTTAGAGATAGTGTGAGTCTAACGATACGATAAAAAAGGAAGATCACTCCGGAGTTAAATAGTGGAAAAAAGTACACTGTTTCGTATGCGCAGCGATAATGCGCCTTGAGTGACAGTTTGAAAAAGATCAAACTGTAACGAGGGTGGTAACGCGAGGTCATCTCGTCCCTTTTAGGGGCGGGATTTTTTTGTTGCCAAAAATGGAAAAGGAGAGGATTTATCAATGAACTATAAAAAGACGTTGTTAATGCCAAAAACGAAATTTAAAATGCGTGGAAATTTACCGAATCGCGAACCAGAATTCCAGAAAAAATGGGATGAGATGGACATTTATGCAAAAGTCCAAGAGCGTACGAAAGATCGTCCGAAATTTATTTTGCATGATGGACCACCATTTGCAAACGGTGACTTACATATGGGTCACGCATTGAACCGCGTATTAAAAGATATTATCGTTCGTCACAAATCGATGACAGGATACAATGCGCCATTTGTTCCAGGTTGGGATACACACGGTTTACCGATTGAACAAGTATTATCAAACCGCGGTGTGAAACGTAAAGAAATGCCGATTACAGAATATCGCCAAATGTGTGAAGATTATGCTTATACACAAATTGATAAGCAACGTGAGCAATCGAAACGTCTTGGAGTTCGTGGAGATTGGGAAAATCCATACATTACGTTAACACCTGAATTCGAATCGCATCAAGTCCGTGTTTTCGGAAAGATGGCAGAAAAAGGTTACATTTATAAAGGATTAAAACCAGTATACTGGTCACCATCAAACGAGTCTGCATTAGCAGAAGCTGAAATCGAATATCAAGATAAGCGTTCACCATCGATTTATGTGGCATTCCCAGTAAAAGATGGTAAAGGTGTTCTCGATACAGATGTTCACTTCTTAATTTGGACGACAACGCCATGGACAATTCCAGCAAACTTAGGAATTTCTGTACACCCTGATTTCGTTTATGCGATAGTTCAAGCAAATGATAAGAAATTTGTTGTAGCGAAAGACTTAGTCGAAACAGTAGCAGAAGCAGTTGAGTGGGAATCTTATGAAATTGTGGAAGAAATCGATGGAGCAAAACTCGATCGTATTGTAGCAACACATCCACTTTATGATCGTGATTCTCTCGTTATGCTCGGCGATCACGTAACAGCAGACGGTGGTACAGGATGTGTTCATACAGCACCAGGACACGGGGAAGATGACTATATAATCGGTCGTAAGTATGATCTTGACGTTCTATCACCAGTTGATAGCCGTGGATTTATGACAGAAGAAGCACCGATGTTTGAAGGGCTTTTCTATGACGATGCGAATAAAGCGGTCACAGAAAAGTTAGAAGAAGTCGGCGCTCTTGAAAAATTAACATTTATCGAACACTCCTATCCACACGATTGGCGTTCGAAAAAGCCAGTTATTTATCGTGCAACACCTCAATGGTTCGCATCGATTGCGAAATTCCGCGATGAATTACTCGCAGCGATTAAAGAAACGAGCTTTACACCGAGCTGGGGAGAGACGCGTCTTTACAATATGGTGCGCGACCGTGGGGATTGGGTCATTTCTCGTCAACGTTCGTGGGGAGTTCCACTTCCAATTTTCTACGCAGAAAACGGTGAAGCGATCATTACACCAGAAACGATCGACCACGTAGCAAAATTGTTCCGTGAACATGGGTCAAATGTTTGGTTCGAACGTGACACGAAAGATTTATTACCAGAAGGCTTCACGCATCCAGGTAGCCCAAACGGAGAGTTTACGAAAGAAACAGACATTATGGACGTATGGTTCGACTCAGGTTCTTCACACCAAGGAGTACTTGTCGAGCGAGAAGAATTACGTTACCCAGCAGACCTTTACTTAGAAGGTTCTGACCAATATCGTGGATGGTTCAACTCATCACTTACGACAAGTGTCGCGA
>JASKZX010000176.1 GCA_030147435.1 Savagea sp.
ATTGGATTTCTCGTGTTGATCGTGTTCATTAATATTTTTTCATTTATGCAAACGAAAGAACTAGCACAGTTTCAACGTTTTGATATCGAAACTGCTAAAGGGGAACAGGAACAGTTAGAAGAGACGCTTGCAACGTTAAAAGATGATAAAAAGTCATTGTCAGCTGAATTAAAAGAATTAGAAAAAGAGCATGACGCTGCCGTGGAAGCTTCTCTTCAATCAGAGAAACAACAAGAGCAGTTAGCAAATGACATTCCGAAGCTTGTGAAAGAAAAAGAAAAAGTATTAAAGAAAAATGAAGAGAATTATACAATGCGTCCAGAACGTGTATTGAGTGAAGACGATCTTCAAACAGCTTTACAATTAGTGAAGAAAGGAGACCTTTCTTCATACGATATGATTCCGAGCGCGGAAGATGATGAAGTTGTCGTTTTACAGAACGGTAAACAAATGCTCGCTTTTGTAGGATACGATCGATTCCTTGCACTTTTTGAAGTAGAAGGTGAAGAGAAAGACTCGTACATAACAGATCTACATATCGTAGATGTAGAATCGGATAAATTGTTAGTATCAGAAAATTATGGACATCAAAAAGTTCATTAGGAGGTGATGGCTCATGACAGAAAGCCAAGCAAGTATATTAAAGCGTATAACAATAGGTGTCATTATATTTGCACTACTTATTTTACTTTATCGTATATTTGTTCATTCACCGCTTAGTTCATCAGGTGGTATCGTAAAGAAAAATGAAAAGCTACATGAACAAATTGAAAAGTTAGAAGAAGAGATCGATGAACTCAATGAAGAACGAGACCTTCTCGTATCGAGTATTGATGATATTGAATTAGCAAATTACTCTGATGAAAGTGAAGAAGACTTCGATCATTACCATTGGACAGAACAAGAAGATCATTCTATTTCAGAAGAGACGAGCAAACGTTTGAAAGAAGAGATTGAAAGTGCCAAAAAAGACCCTCTTCTCGTATCGACATTACCTGTTGATGATCAAGTGAGATATGTTTATGCCCGAATGAAAGGGAATGGTTCAAAACGTCCGTCGCTAGATGCAGGCGATGTTTATGCATTGCAACAAAACGAAAAAGCGATTGGTCCTCATTTACTCATCCAACGAAGCGATAAAGAATATCGTCCAAATGTTTATTTAACGGGGCCTTGGGCATTCGTCGTACATAAAAACCGTGCAGGGATTTATGGAAAAGCAAGTATCGTTCCAGTTGATGAACGTTTCCAGTTTTCAACAGATGAAACGGAATATGATTTCGGTTCAGTTATTTTTAAAGGAGGAGAGAAGGATTGAGCGAACGTTTGAAACATTTATATCATAACAATGAGTTATTCTTTTTATTCTGGATCGTCGTATCGTTGACATTTCTTAATATTTCAGCATGGCTCGGTATCGCATTTTTTGTCATCCTTCTCGTACTCGTTTACGTAACATTAGAAGTAAAGCAAGCAGATGATATTCGTTACTCTGAGTATATTTTTAAATATACCGATCAAACAGAACAGATGCTGCGAGAGAAAATTGAAAAAGAACGCCTCTTAGCACAAGAACGTGAGAAGAAAAGACAAGAAGAGGAAGAACGTCGTCAAGCTGAAGAATATGTTCGTCAAGTTACAGCAGAAAAAGAACGAAAAAAAGAAGAGCTTGCTCGGCATGAAAAAATACTTACACAAGCTCGCGAATTAATGGAAGAACAAGGATTGAGTGCAGAAGAAATTGAAGAAGCCATTCGTAAAAAAGAAGATGAACTAACAACAGAACGCGAAAAAACTGCACAAGAAGCCAAACATCAAATGAATGAGCAAAAAGCTCAACCGAAAGAAGAACCTGTAACATATAATGAAATACCTTCTAGCGCATCGGCAAATACTAAGCCATTTCGTGTAAAAAAACATGGACGTATTTTAAATTATTTATTTTTCGGTATTAGTTTCCTTGCGATTTTCGCAATTACAAGTTTGATTGATGACCTTGGTATTCCACTACTTACTGGTGGTGTTGCAGGACGTTTAATTTTCATGCTCATTACGACTTCACTCGTTTATTTACCTACACTTCTTTATCATGCTTCTTTATTAGGTAAAATTGTTATTTGGGGACTTAATTTCCTTTTAACAATTATCGTTCCTTTATCAGGGCCTTTTGTCATCATTGTGTTACCTGCATCTTGGGTTTTCTGGTTAATTTTATTATTAGTCGTTATTCATTTGAACCGAAAACA
Source organism: Savagea sp. (assembly GCA_030147435.1). GTDB lineage: Bacteria > Bacillota > Bacilli > Bacillales_A > Planococcaceae > Savagea. Next base: position 2,247 of record JASKZX010000176.1, read on the forward strand.
TCGTTACCAAGAAGAGTTGTTACACCATGTTCGTCAAAAAATGAATGATTGATAAAGTTAAGAGAATATTAATCTAATCACGTTAAAAGAAGCTCGGGCCGAACTTAATGTAAAAAGACACTTGGATATTTAGTCATCCGAGTGTCTTTCATTTTTTATAGTATATTTTATACTAACAGGTATTCATGTAAATCTATTACTTTACTTCTTCTTGTAACCATCCGTCTAACTGACGTAAATACGCCTGCATATGAGTCACTTGATCAAATGATGGCATCGGACTCACGAGTACTTCCTTTTCATAAGCGCGATCTTCTGTGCGTCGTTGTAAAATAATAATACTTCTGGCATCACTTTCTTTTTTTACCATTTCTTCAGGAAGTGGTAACACCGCTCGAAGAACAGCTTCTCGTTGTAAATATTCATGTAACGCATCCGATTGCTCGGAAGAAAACAGATCGTTTGGTACGACAAAAAATGCATAACCGTCTTCTGTTAAATGACGCACACTTTGTTCCATTAGCAAATAATGCGAATAAGCGAGTCCTTCTTTTGGGAACAAAATAAAGTTTCCTTCATTTTCTTCCATTGGGTAATACCCAATCGGTAAGTCTCCGATCACAAACTTTGCTTTTTCTACTTTCCATGGTGTTAATGCATCTTGCAT
>JASKZX010000007.1 GCA_030147435.1 Savagea sp.
TGAAAAATGCAGCGATGACAATCGGTTCTTCTGTTATTACGATACTTCGGTAATACAACGTAAATACGGCTAGAAAAGCTCCAACAATTAATACTTTTTTTCGGCCGATTTTATCACTCAAAAACCCAGCTGGTACGAGCATAATCGCTGTCGCAATCGCCGTCATTGAAATGACTCGCCCACTCACTGTATCCGGCATTCCTAATTCTCTTATGTATAAATTGTACATGACGGCAAACATTCCCATTCCAATTTGGATGAAGACATTTGCTAAAATAAATAACTTGATATTTCGATTATATGAGGTAAACTGATTCGTCACCTGTTGTAACCATTTGGTCCATTGCAAACATACTCTCCCCCAGTCGTGCAAAACAATTACTGTATCAATATATTATCATACTTCTTCTCTCCATATACTTTTGTTTTCTAACGGCCAATTTGTTATCTTCTTTGATTTCGTTTGTCTTTTCAAAAAAGATAAATTATTATAGAGACAACTTCACTACTACTTCAAAAGGAGGTGGAGCTTCATCCAACGCATAATTTCTATGTGGGAATGAGGCGATTATTTGACCATACCGATACGTTGGACAGCACTAGCTGTCTTCTTTTTACTCACAATTCTCTTTGTTACCGCAGAGTTTGCAGTTGTCCGGACATCTCGAAGTACCATTGATGAAAAGGCCAAAGCAGGAGACCCTCGCGCCATTCGCTTAAAGAAAGTTACCGACTCACTCGATCAATATTTAGCTTTATGTCAATTCGTCATTACAATATCAACTTTAGCAATCGGGCTATTAAGCGAACCGCTGTTTCAACCGATATGGAAAGTAGTGTTTCAATCATTCTCATTGACTGAAACGACTTTTTCTATCATTTCAATCATCTTGACTTTGCTCACGATCAGCTTTATCTATTTACTCGCTGGCGAACTATTGCCGCGACTCGTTGCTGTACAATATGCAGAACAATTAGCACTCTTTTTGGCACCTATTATTTTGAGTACTTATTTTCTTTTGCGACCTTTTTTATACGCCCTTCACTTTTCAGGCAATATGCTTGCTAAACTGTTTGGCGTACAACCGATGACGACATTAGAAGTAAGTCATACTGAAGAAGAGTTACGAAAACTTTTATCCAATAGTTTTAAAAGTGGAGAAATTAACTCTGCTGAATACAAATACGTCAATCGAATTTTTGAATTCGACGAACGGATTGCAAAAGAAATTATGGTGCCGCGTACAGAAATGATTACAATTGATAAGACGATGACTTTATCTGAAGTATTTAACGTCATCGGCGTCGAACAATTTACACGTTATCCAATCGTCGATGGTGATAAAGACCACGTCATTGGGCTTGTCAATATGAAACATTTGCTTACTGCTTATATTAAAGATGAGCGAGCTGCTAATCACCGAGTCGTTCGTTATGTCCAACCGATTATTCATGCGATTGACTCTATGCCGATCAATGACCTACTTTTAAAAATCCAAAGAGAACGTATTCATATGGCCATCCTCGTCGATGAATACGGAGGAACGAGTGGACTCGTTACGATTGAAGACATATTAGAAGAAATCGTCGGTGAAATTCAAGATGAGTTTGACGTGCACGAAGTTCCTGAAATTCAAAAAATTTCAGACACTCACTATATTTTTGATGCAAAAGTTTTAATTGACAGTGTGAATGAAACATTAGGCATTACAATTGACGAAGATGATATCGATACAATCGGCGGATGGTTCATGTCTCAACACTTTGAAGAAGGAGAAAAAGAAGTAGTGAGCGAACAAGGATTTACATTTTCTACTTTAGCTGCTGAAGGACATCATATTTTGTTTATCGAAGCTAAAAAATTACCTCATAACGAAAAGGAGCATTCATAATGAAACGTACGATACTTATTTTACTGGCACTCATTGTTGTCGGTGCTGGAGGCGCTTGGTATTTCACATCGCTTTCAGATTCAAAACAAGCAGATGTATTTGAACAAACAACACCTGAAAAAGTGAACGCAAAAATTGAAAAAAATGAAGACTTTTACGTCTACTTTTATTCAGACGACTGCCCTTACTGTGTAGAGTTTAGTCCAAAATTAGAAGAAGCTGCAAAAGAAGCGGATATTAAAATTCAAAAATTAGATGTGTTTGAACACCGTACAGAACTGGAGCAATTTGATGTACAAGCATGGCCAACTTTCATTCACTATAAAGATGGAAAAGAAGAAGATCGCTTAATTGGAAATCAACCAGTAGAAAACGTGAAGGAGTTTTTACAGTGACCCTCACATTTTCTATCACATTTCCTCAAACGATGACACCCGCACAATACTTGCGGGACGTCATCGGCTTAGGGAAAAAGCGGGTTCATGAGTTACGTATGAACGAAGCGATGACTATTGAAGGAACACCGATATTTTTTGATCATCGTGTGCCAGAAGGGACAGTTGCTCAACTAACAACTCCCCTTCCACCTTCTTCTTATCTACCGTGGGACACTCCTTTATACGTTGCAAAAGAAGATGAACACTTTGCGATTGTTTGGAAAGAACAAGGATGGAAAACACATCCGAATGATCCGAAAGAAACGAATACTTGTATGAATGCAGCTGCTTACCATATCGATTCACCCTATGTAGAACATGTTCACCGCCTAGATGAAGAAACAGAAGGCTGGTTACTTTTAGCAAAAAACCCAATCGCAAAAGCAATTGCGGATGCTCTGCTAGAAGACCAACAAATTGAACGAGTCTATGAAGCATATGTAGATGGTAACGTTCGTCCTGCAATCGGGTCTTTCACTGGTAATATCCAAAAAGACCGTCATAGCAATAAACAAGTCGTTACAACTCGTGGTGGGAAACAGGCTCAAACAGATTATGTTCTCTTAGGATATGATCCTGTACGAAATGAATCCCACGTTCGCTTGCAATTAAAAACAGGGCGAACACACCAAATTCGCGTTCATTTGGCGCACGCAGGTTACCCGATTGTCGGAGATACATTATATAACGAACAAACTCATGTTCGAACGATGCGTTTACAAGCAACCGAACTAACATTTACACATCCATGGACAAATGAGAAATGGCATGTCGACTTATCAGATCACACGCCTCAACAATAAATAAAGCCACTTGAATTTTAAAATTCAAGTGGCTTTTTTCTGTTCAAGCTCTTATGTAATTATGAACGAATGCTTTGTTCAATTTGACGAACAGCTTGTTGTTGTTCTCTTTGAAGTTGAGACATTTTTTCTTCGTTCTCTTGAATATATTCACTAATTACATCCACTTCTTGTTGAAATGACGTCATTGACTGTTGTTGTTCATGAATATATCGCATTGCTTCTTCGATATCTTGTTCATTCGTCTGTAAAAGTTGTGCGATCGTAGCTATTTTTTCTGCTGTACCTTCGCTTACGTCTACACCTTTATCAATTACTGCTGCACTTTCTCGTGTAGCATCAAGCGCATGTTCAATTTCCTCACGTAAAGAAGAAGTTAACGTTTGAATATTTGCAGTACTATCAGATGTACTTTCTGCAAGCTTTCGAACTTCTTGAGCAACGACAGCAAAACCTTTTCCAGAATCTCCTGCACGAGCTGCTTCAATCGATGCATTCAATGCAAGTAAGTTTGTTTGTGCTGCAATATCTTCAATCACACCTACAATCGATTGAATCTCTTCTGAACGCTCACTTAAGTTAGACATACTTTCTTCAGATGAACGAATATGCTCCCCTAAACGTTGAATAACGTCAGCAATACTATTTACTTCCTCTACTCCTTCAGAGGCATGAGTGACCATGTCGCTAGCGTTTGTTTGTAATGTTGCAATCGCTTGGTCTAACTGGTGAACAGTATCTAATGAATTCGTCGCTGAATACTTTATTTGTTGAATACTCGTATTTACTTGATCGGTTACTCGCTCTACCTCGCTATACGCTCGAACGGCTTGTTCATATTCCAATAAAGCATCTTTTACTTTTTGTTTTGTCGCTTTTAATTGATCGTCAGCTTGTCTACGTTCTCGTTGCAATTCATCTTGTAGTCGATGAATCTCTTCTGTTAGTTGTTGTTCCTTCTGATCATCTTTTCTTCTTGTGAACAATCCAATCCCTCCTTATTTTTCTACTAATATCATACCATACTCCCAAAATTTTATCTTTAATATTTTATGAAAAAAGGCTTATTTATTTATTCAAATGGAAAACCACGTTGTCTCAACGCTTCATAAACGATAATTGCTGCTGTATTTGATAAATTTAATGCACGAATATGCGTATCATCCATCGGAATTCGTAAACAACGTTCTGGGTGTTGTTCTAATAAAGTATCTGGTAAGCCTTTCGTCTCTTGTCCAAATATGAAGAAAATATTTTCGCCTTCTTTAAAAGAAACATCGGTATAGCGATGCTTTCCAAACTTCGTAATGTAATAAAATCTTTCATTCGGATACTGTTGAAATAACTCATCGATATGATCGTAATACGTAATATTGACATGTTGCCAATAATCAAGTCCAGCACGTTTTAACATTTTATCTTCTGTTGAAAAACCTAATGGACGAATTAAATGTAAATGTGTATTTGTTCCTGCACACGTACGTGCAATATTTCCAGTATTTGCTGGAATTTGCGGTTGATATAAAACGATATGAACTGTCATGCTTCCACTTCTTTCATTAATTGTTCAAGTGCTCGTTCAATTTCTTTTCGAACACTACTTTCTTTTTCTTTCATGAGTGCTTCTTCTAATACTACTTTACTTTCGTTTGTACCAATTTCTCCGAGCGCCCACGCACATGTTGAACGAATCATCGGTCGATGATCATTTTTTAAAAGCTCGGCTAAATCAGAAATTGCTGTCTCATCTTTGAAATGAGCTAAAGCGATAATCGCATTTCTTTGAATCGGATTTTTCCCACGCCAAGCACCAGACATATGACCAAACTTTCTTTGAAACTGACGGTTTGAAAGAGTAAGCAAGTCGCGTAAAACCGGTTTTACTAATTCACCTTCTGGTTGAAATGCTTTTTGATGTAAATTATGTTTCTTACGATTTTTCGGGCAAACCATCTGGCACGTATCACAGCCATACACTCGATTTCCAATTTTGTCGCGAAACTCTAAAGGAACCGGATCTTTCGTTTGTGTAATATAAGCGATACAACGTTGTGCATTCAATTGTCCAGGTTGTACGAGAGCACTCGTCGGACAAACATCCATACATAACGTACAATCTCCACATTGGTCCTCTAACGGCTCATCAGGGTGAAACGGAATATTTGTAATCATCTCTCCTAAATATACATATGAACCGAATTCAGGTGTAATGATTGAACAATTTTTCCCTGACCATCCGATACCTGCTCGTTCTGCAACCGCTCGATCGGACAATTCCCCAGTATCAACCATCGACTTACACTTAGCTCCAGGTACAAGAAGCTGAATATACGCCTCCAACTCCGCTAGCATCTCGTGCAACACCGTATGATAGTCAACTCCCCATGAAGCTCGACAAAAGAGTCCACGACGCTCTGTGCGCGTGCTTTTCGGTCCTCCCCCTTCCATTTTAGACGGGTAAGCGACCGCAATCGAAATAATACTTTGCGCTCCATCTAATAATAATGTCGGAGTCGTTCGCTTTTCTAGATCTTTCTCTTCAAAACCAGATTCATACCCGAGCTCACGATGACGAATTAATCGATGCTTCAACTCGACAAATGGCTCAGCGGTCGTAAAGCCAATTTTATCGATTCCTATATACGCTGCATACTCTCGAATACTTTGTTGCAACTCTTCTACATTCATCTTCCTCACTCCTTATGTTAAAATAAAAGAATACAAAATAGGAGGTATTTTATGCACTCACTTACTCCAAACTATTCTAAATTTATACGTATTGGTCGTGTTACTTATTATGATGCTACAAATGGCAAAAGCCCTCAAATGATCAAAGGACGACTTCAACTATTTCAAGAACAACTCTACTTTTCAATAGAACAGTCTCAAGATGCATTGAAACAATGGAATCAATTGAAAAACAATTGGTCTTCCATAAGTACGATTCCGTTTACAACTACTTTATTTTATCAAATGTTTCAAAAGATTGCTGAAGAAAGATGGATTCATCGATCATCAAGTATGGAAGACATGACTGTTTTATTTAACTTACAATTTCAATTGCCTGTCTTTTTATCGATGCATCAAAACATTGATATTCAAAAAATGATTGAACCGATTCCTGAAGGTAAACATACAGTATATCAACATTTCTTCTTTCCACAATCGATTGAACAATCACTCGCCGAAGAACAAATAGAACGAGCTGCACAGTTTTTTGATCATATTCATGGCGGTCACTATACGATCGATTGGATAAAGTAAATCATTGTAAATAAACGAGAAACACACGACTCATTAGCAAATATTTCTATTGATTCATAGCGCACGTCCTTTGTTTAATCCTTTTCAAATTAAAAAAGGATATAGGAAAACAAAGAGACGTGCGTTTTTTATGTATACGAATCTAAAAAAGTCACCGTACCTCTTCCAAACATATACGATAAAAACCATTTTTTCGCACAAAAAAACTGTTTAGTCATGGACTAAACAGTTAAATGAAGGCGGCAACCGGAATCGAACCGGTGATAAGGGTGTTGCAGACCCGTGCCTTACCGCTTGGCTATGCCGCCATCATGGAGCGGAAGACGGGATTCGAACCCGCGACCCCAACCTTGGCAAGGTTGTATTCTACCACTGAACTACTTCCGCATAATATACGAATGAAGTGCGGGTGAAGGGATTTGAACCCCCATGCCCGAAAGCACTAGATCCTAAGTCTAGCGTGTCTGCCAATTCCACCACACCCGCTAACGTAAGTTCAAAATGGTGAGCCATACAGGATTCGAACCTGTGACCCTCTGATTAAAAGTCAGATGCTCTACCAACT
>JASKZX010000004.1 GCA_030147435.1 Savagea sp.
GTTGGAAACAAGTAATTTCAAAATCTTTCGGAACTGTTAATCCTTTATCACGAATCGCATTTAAAACTGCGACTGCTAACTCATCATTACTTGTGAAAATCGCTGTTGGAACGTCTCCACTATCTAAGCGTTCTTTCCATTCTTCATACGCTTCATCATACGTATTGTCTGTTTCAATAATCCAATTCTTATCAACTGTAAGTCCTGCTTCTTTCAATGCACGCTCATAACCTGCACGTTTCCCTAAACGGTTAATATCACGTGTAAACGGACCTGAGACGAACGCAATTTTTTCATGACCGAGATCGGTTAATTTCTTTACAGCTTCATATGCTGCTTGTTCATACTCCATATTTACTGTCGGGAATTCTTCTTCAAAATCTAGCGTTCCTGCTAATACGACAGGAATATTTGCAGATGCCAATTCTTTTCGAATATTCTCAGAAATCGAGTCACTCATAAAAATAAGTCCATCGACTTGTTTTCCTAAATGATCTTCGATTAATTCAATTTCGCGATCTGTTCGTTTGTCAGAGTTCGATAAAATAATATTGTATTCATACATCGTCGCAATATCTGCAATTCCGCGTGAAAGTTCTGCATAGAAGCTTTTTGATGCATCTGGTACAATAACCCCTACTGTCGTCGTTCGCTTACTTGCAAGTCCTCGTGCGACCGCATTTGGTCGATAATCTAAACGTTCAATAACGGCTAATACTTTTTTACGTGTTTCTGGCTTTACATTTTGATTCCCATTAACGACACGTGATACAGTTGCCATCGATACATTCGCTTCTCGTGCAACATCATAAATTGTTACTGCCACTTATGTGCAGCCCCTTTCATCTCTTTTTATTTATCAATAGTATATCATTGAATGCGTTTTAGTAATACTGTTTCACTCATTGTTTGAAATGATTTCATCGTTTTCAGACAAAAAAGCCGAGCAATAAGCCCGGCTTTTCATTACTTTATTTCATACAACCTATTCATTTTTATCATGGAAAAGTTGTCTAAAAAATTACATCTGATGAGAATTCATAAAACGTTGTAATTCCGCGTAAAACTCATCGAATTGATCAAGGTCCATTTGCTGAGCAGCATCTGATAAAGCGACTGCTGGGTCTGGGTGAACTTCTGCCATGACACCGTCTGCTCCGACTGCAAGTGCTGCTTTTGCTGCTGGAAGTAAAATATCACGACGTCCTGTTGAGTGTGTCACGTCTACAACGACCGGTAAGTGTGTTTCTTGTTTTAAAATAGGTACAGCTGAAATGTCTAATGTGTTACGTGTTGCACGTTCATACGTACGAATACCACGTTCACATAAAATAATATTTTCATTTCCTTGTGAAATGATATATTCTGCTGCTTTCATAAACTCATCTAATGTTGCTGACATTCCACGTTTTAAAAGAACTGGTTTGTCGGTACGCCCTGCTTCTTTTAATAACTCAAAGTTTTGCATATTGCGTGCACCGATTTGAATGACATCTAAATAATCGAGCGCTTCTTCGACGTGTGCTGGCGTAATAATTTCAGTAACAACTGATAATTGTTGTTCATCTGCTACACGTTTTAAGATTTTTAATCCTTCTAACCCGAGTCCTTGGAAATCATACGGGCTTGTACGTGGCTTATAAGCTCCTCCGCGAAGGAATGTTAAGCCTTTTTCTTTAATTGACTCTGCAACTGCTGTTACTTGTTCATATGATTCTACAGCACATGGTCCAAAAATAAATGAAGGTTCACCATTTCCTACTTTTGTTCCATTAATATCGATCACTGTATCTTCTGCTTTTTTCTTACGTGAAACGAGTAAAGCATTGCGTTGCTCGTCTTCTTGAATCTCAAGCGCAGACATGAAGATACCTTTGAAGATCTCTTCTAACACTCCATTTGGTAAAGGTCCTTCATTGTACTCTTTTAAAAAGTTTAACATCTCTCGCTCACGGATCGGATCGTATCGTTTCACACCTTGCTTATCTTTTACTTTACTAATCTCATGAATGACAGATGTTCGTTCATTAATTAAGTCTAAAATCTGAATATTTAAACGGTCCACACGACTACGAAGCTCTTCTAAGTTTTGATTACTCATTTAATTTCCAACTCCTTTCAGTACATATATCCATTTCTTTATGAAAAGAAGAATATATGTTACATTTTGTTTATAATAGACTAATTATAGAGTAACTAATTTGAAAAGTCACGCAATTTCTCTGATTCATATTATTTTTCACGAAAGGATTGAGTACATGTCTCAATTATTATTCGCTTTAGATATCGGAACTCGTTCGGTAGTCGGTACGATACTCGAACAAAAACAGACAGACCCTCCAAGCTATCATGTACTAGACTTGCTGACAGTTGAACATCAAGAACGGGCAATGATTGACGGGCAAATTCACGACATTCAAAGTGTCGCAAAAGTAATTCAAGAAATTAAGAATACTTTTGAAGAGAAATATGGTCCGCTTTCTTCTGTACAAGTCGCAGCTGCTGGGCGAGCACTAAAGACACTTCAAGGACGAGCGAGTATCCAAATTCAAAAACAAACGATGTTATCAAAAGATGTCGTGCAACATTTAGAGCTTGCTGCTGTTCAAAATGCACAAGAACAATTACATACTACCGAAAAACAACCGAATTACTACTGCGTCGGATATTCTGTTTTACATCACTTATTAGACGGTGAGCGGATCGGAAGCTTAGTACATCAAGTAGGTGAAGAAGCAGAAGTTGAAGTCATCGCTACATTTTTACCGAAAGTCGTCGTCGAATCACTCATCGCTTCATTAGAAGAAGCAGGACTTACAATGGGCGGGCTAACATTAGAACCGATTGCCGCAATCAATGTCTTAATTCCTCCTTCAATGAGACGATTAAATGTCGCACTCGTTGATATCGGTGCAGGAACGTCAGATATTGCGATTACGAAAAATAATACGATTATCGCTTACGGCATGGTGCCAATTGCAGGTGATGAAATTACAGACGTCATTAGCCAACATTATTTATTAGATTTCCCTATCGCCGAACATGTCAAACGACAATTACAAACTGAAGATGACATCGTGTTCGATGATATTTTAGGACTTACACATACGGTCTCTCAAAACGATATTTTGGAAGTGACGAGCACAGCGATTGATGAACTTGCATCAAATATTGCAAAGCAAATTTTATTACTTAATCATGAAGAAGCACCTCAAGCAGTCATGTTAATCGGTGGTGGTAGTATGACGCCAACACTCGATTTACGTATTAGTAAAAAGCTCGACCTTCCGATTCAACGAGTAGCAATTCGAGGGCCTGATGCTTTAAAGATGATTACATTCGAACGAGAAGTACTCGCTTCTCCTGACTTAGTAACACCTGTTGGTATTGCAGTAGCAGCGACTCAACAGCCTATTCAATACGTAACCGTAACTGTAAATGAACAACCTGTTCGACTATTCGATTTCACAAATATCACTGTTGGGGATGCTTTAATCGCTGCCAATATATCATCAAAAGAACTTTTCGGTTCACCAGGACTTGGAATGAGCGTGACAGTCAATGGACAATTCCTCTCAATTCCAGGTACATTAGGAACTCCTTCGACAATTATGAAAAACGGTGAGAAAGTCACTCTCGATACTCCTTTAAACAATGGAGATCACCTTCAAGTGATCGAAGGGACGCCTGGTATCGATGCGGAAGCAGTCGTTCAAGATATTGTTGAAGCGACTCCAATACCGATTCAATTAGGTGAACAATCGATTGTCATACACCCTAAAATTACTGTAAACGGACAGCGTGCAACACCTTCAACACCTTTGAAAGATCGAGATGTGATCGAAATCATTGATACATTTTCTCTACACGACATCATCGAACAATATGCAGAGGAAACATATAATGTACCGACGACTCTCATCGTAAACGTGGATGAGAAAAGAGAAAGTGTTCCATTAGCACAACCGGAATGGTTCATTAATAATGAACGAGTAACTACTGACACACTCGTCCAACCTTATGACGTCATTTCAATACAGTATCCTTCGTCTCTTACATGCCAACAGATTTTTAATGAACTGTCATTAAACGACGAACAAACGATTACTGTGACATTTCGAAACGAACCTATTACGTTGAAGAAACCGCGATACCTTTGCTACGTCAATGATCAAGTAATTTCAGACTTATCGACAGTCATTCATACGAGTGATCGCATCACGATTAAAACAATCGACCACCAACCTTTTATTTTTAGCGATGTGTTCGCTTATGTTGATTTTCAATTACCGATCGGTAAAAAAATATCTTATGAATTAATGCGCAATGAAAATATCGTTCAATTTACCGATCCGATTGCTCATGGTGATGTATTAGATATTCATATCACTCCATTAGAAGCCGATGCACGTGATGAATGAAAAATAAA
>JASKZX010000017.1 GCA_030147435.1 Savagea sp.
TTTTTTAATAAATATCCCGCCACTTTTAAATGAATGGCTCGACGAATATATGCTTCTTGATCGTGCATCGTTAAAATAATAATTTTTGTCTGGTCATTCACACCCATAATATGTTGTGCAGCAGTAAAACCATCGATCCCTGCTGGCATAGATAAATCCATAATAACGATATCTGGATGATTTTTATACAACCAACGCATCGCTTCTGTCCCATCTTCTGCTTCACAAACACTTTCTACTTCGGGCATCCGCTCTAACAAAAGACGTACTCCTTTACGAATCAGCATATGATCGTCTACTACTAAAATGTTCAATCACAATCCTCCTCATAAGCGGGTACTTCAAAACGAACCGTCGTTCCTTCATCACATTCTGAAGTAATATCTATTGTGCCACTCATATGAGAAATACGTTCTTGCATATGAAGAAGTCCGAGGCCTTCTGTCGCTTCTTCAGGATTAAAGCCGACTCCGTTGTCTTTAATGACTACTTCAATCGTATCTCCTCGATCATTAAAATTAATAGATACTTTTTCAGCCTTCGCATACTTCATCATATTGTGTAACGCTTCTTGAATGATACGATACGTATTAATTTCTACTACAGGGTGATAACGTCTCACGATATTTGCTTGAAAGTTTATTTCTAAGTGTGGCATGTTTTTTTCAATCGATTCAATTAAAATTTCTACAGCCGGTACGACACCGAATTGATCGAGTACTCGTGGACGCAAAACTTCTGAGAAATATTTCACATCTGAAATAACTTGTCCCAACTCTCTCCGTACTTCTTGAACATATTCACTAATTTCTGTTTTTTCTTGTACCGATTCCATTAAATTATCCATCGCAATTGCTATACTGTAAAGCGATTGACTCACACCGTCATGAAGCTCTTGAGAGAGACGTTTTCTTTCCTCTTCTTTTACTTCCGTTAAATAACGTACCATTTTTTTCGATAGTTGGATTTCTTCTTCTCTTTTTTTCCACGATAAATCTCTTAAAACGAGTACATAATACCGTTCACCAGTATCTTCATCAACATAAATAAGTGCGGTACTCATCTCGACATCGACAAGATATTCTCCTACTCGTTGCATTTGAGAAGAGAAATAAGGAATCTCTCCACCATTTGCAATTAAAAAACAACGTTCTTCTCCGGGTTCTAGTGCACGTTCTTTACAATACGAACAATAAGGAACTTGTTCTTCTACTGTCAGTCCCATTAATTCTTTCGCTGCACGATTCATCTCTATAATACGACGATTTTTGTCCATAACAATAATACCGTCTTGTAAATGATGAAAGATTTTTTCAGAAAATATCGTTTCCAATGATTGATCACTCACATTTTTTCACCTTTACTCCTATTCTAAACGAGTCTATCAAAAAATAACAATAGAAAGAATGAAACGTCGTTGAACATTTACTTCTGTCACATTTTCATTGTTTTTTCAAAACTGAAAGAGAAAAACCTCCTTTTAAGTAGTTCAACTACTTAAAAGGAGGTTGATATCACATCGAATTAACGACGACGATTCATTACAGCTAAAAATGCGCTTGCGTAACGAATACCATCTTGAACAACTGGATCTTTTAACATACGGAGAAGGTCGAACATTGAATACTTCTCGTTTTGTTTGTTGTTAAATTCTTGTTTCGTTTCTTCTGCGATTTCTTTTGCTTCTTCAGCTAATTCTAATCCTTTATCTACAGGAACAAACTTGTTTAAAGTATGTTTTCCGTGACGAATCGCATCTTCTACAGTTTCTTCGTCGCTCCAAACTGAAAGTGCGAAATCTTTTAAGTCATCTAATGTGTGTAATAAAGGTACGAGCTTCGGTAACATATGTGTTAAATCGATTAAAGCTTCGAAGTGTTCATCGCCGATACGTAATTCACGAACTTTGTTTTCTACGTTATCTGTCATAAACTCTAAAGTTTCGCTATCTTGAAGCATTTCGACTGCGAATGCTACTTTTTCTTCGATTACTTTTAATGATTCAACGTACTCTGGCAAGTTTTCAACGATATATTCGATTGATTCAACTTGCTCTTTGCTTTCTAACTTTTGAATAACATCTTCTAAGTTTTTATCTTGACGTTCCGTCATCTATATCGCCTCTCTTTCTTTTATGTTTAAATTACATCGTTCCGCGTAACATACCGTTCCAGTATAAGATCGGTAATAAGTTCTTTTTCATGAAGAACATGCTACGACGTGGGACACGTTGATCGAGTGGCGTAGATTCTGACGCTTCGTTACCGTATACGAACTCAGCAAGCATAACTTTGTCGTATCCTGTAACGAGTGGACATGATGAATATCCGTCGTATTTTGCAGTCATTTCGCGACCTTCCATAAGAGCAACTAAGTTTGTTGCTGCAACTGGCGCTTGTTTACGAACTGCTGCACCTGTACGTGATGTCGGTAAGCTTGAGTTGTCTCCAGCTCCGAATACGTTTGGATATTTGTTGTGACGTAATGTGTACATGTCAACGTCTACCCAACCGTCTTTTGCAAGTGGGCTTTCTTTAATGAAATCTGGTGCTGACATTTGTGGTACAACGTGGATCATTGAGAATTCACGTTCGAACATTTCGCCTGTTTCGATGTTTTCGAATGTTGCGATCTGTTTGTCACCATCAATTTTACGTAACTCGCTGCTAAATGTCGTCTCAATTCCGCGCTCTTTTACGATCTCTTTTAATGGACCGTAGTAACGTGGAACTGGGAATAATTTTGGCATACCTGAGATGAACTCAACTGCTGTTTTATGACGTACACCTGATTTACGTAAATACTCTTCAGTTAAATACATAATTTTTTGTGGTGCACCCGCACATTTGATTGGTGTGCTTGGCTGTGTAAAGATTGCACGGCCATCGTTAACGTTTTGAAGTGCAGTCCAAGTGTACTCAACAGTTTTTGGTGAGTAGTTACTGCAAACTCCGTTTTTACCTTCTGCTTTAAGTGCTTCAGTTAAACCTTCAATTTTATCCCAGTCATACTGAAGACCTGCTGCTACTACTAAATATTCGTACTTAACTGTAGTACCTTCTTTAGTTTTTAATGTGTTTTCTTCTGGTTGGAAAGTAGCGACATGTTCTTTTAAGAGTTCAGTTCCTTCTGGAATTGCACGCTCCATTGAACGGTAAGTGTCGTCTAATTTCATATCACCTGCACCTACTAACGAGAATGCCGGCTGATAGTAGTGAACTTCTGCTGGATCGATGAATAAAAGATCACCTTTCACATATGGTGCTTGACGTAAAATACGTGCTGCGATTGAGATACCTGCTGTACCGGCACCTACGACAGCTACTTTTACTGATTTTTCTTTTGACATATTTCGTTCCTCCTTCGTAAAGTACGTACACAAAATACTGCTTACTTTTCTCTTTTTTCTACACATTCCATTGTATTCGAAAGCAAAAGTTGCGACTATTAGGGAATTCCCCCATATTTTACTTTTTCAACACAATTGAAACGGTTTGTTAATGAAAAGTTAGCCTTTTCGACACATTCATTTGCTAATTATTCATTTTTCTTCCATATTCATTATAACATCGGCCACAATTTCGACAACTACTTTAACTTCTTCTTTCGTCACGGTCAACGGTGGGAGTAAGCGTAACACACCTTGACCAGCTGGAACAGTTAATACACCTTTTTCTTCGAGTTGAATAACAATATCTTGTAAACGGTCTCCTACGACAAGACCGACAAGAAAGCCCCAACCTTTTACTTCAACTTGTGGCAGCGCTGCTTTTAATTGTTGATGGAAATATGTAGATTTGTTTCGAACGTCTTGTAAAAATGTGTCGTCTTTGATCGTATCGACTACTGTTTGAGCAACAGCAACCGCCAGTGGATTCCCTCCAAAAGTCGTTCCGTGTGTTCCTGGACCGAATGTTGCACCGAGCTTTTCAACTCCGAGCATTGCTCCGATTGGAAAACCTCCACCGAGACCTTTTGCTAAAGTAACGATATCTGGTTGAAAATCTGTCTGTTCAAATGCATACATCGTACCCGTTCGACCGATTCCGGTTTGCACTTCGTCTAAAATGAGCAAAATATCGTGTTGTTCACAAAGCTTTTGAATGCATGCGACAAATTCTTCTGTAACAGGAGTTACGCCACCTTCTCCTTGCACGACTTCGAGCATAATTGCTGCAACCTCTTCATTCGCTACTTCCTCTAAGGCCTCGCAATCATTATAAGGGACAGTAATGAACTTTTGTAAAAGTGGACCGAATCCTTCTTTCACTTTATCTTGACCTGTCGCTGCAATCCCGCCGAATGTACGTCCATGAAAGGAGTTTGTAAAAGTAATAATTGTATCTCGTCCGGTATGTTTACGTGCAAGCTTCATCGCCGCTTCATTCGCTTCTGCTCCACTATTACAGAAAAAGCCGTATTGAAGATGTGTATCTTTTACGAGTGATTTTGCTAATTTTTCTTGACCACTACTTTCAAATAAATTCGAAATATGCCAAAGTTTTTCACTTTGTTCTTGAATCGCTTGAACGATTTTGTCATTCGCATGCCCTAAACTAACGACAGCAATTCCGCTTGAAAAATCATAATATTCTTTTCCTGTCGCATCTTTTACCATCGTTCCTTTCCCTTCTACAATTTCAATCGGACGTCTCCCATAGTTCGGAAATAAATGACTCATATTATTCGCTCTCCTTTTGTGTAATCGTCGTTCCTTCTAGTGCTTCGTTAACGATATCAATATACGTAATACCATCTTCTAAACAACTGACCGCTGCGTGTACTTTCGGGATCATTCCCCCATAAATGTCTCCCGTCGTAATCCACTCTTCAATTTGTTCCGGTGTCGTTTTTTCGCACGTTTCTTCATTAATTAAAATGCCTGGTACATCTGTAACAAACATTAACCGATCAGCTTGCATCGCCTCTGCAACCGAACGGGCCGCTTCATCTGCATTCACATTCAAACTAACCCCTCGTACTTCATCAACTGCAATCGATGCAATAACAGGAATTATATTTGCATCTACTAACGCTTGTAACACTTCTTCACGTACGACAGTTACATTCCCTACTTCCCCGTAACGTTCAGGATCGATCGGTAAAGCTTGCATAACGTAACTATCAAAGCCGTTTAATCCGATCGCTTGTAATCCGTTTTTATAAAACCGCTGAACTAAAGACGGATTCACATGTGCAATTAATGTTGATTGCACGACATCCATCGCACTTCTCGGTGTAACGCGTAATCCACCGACCTTTTTTGTCGGGATATTTGCTTCCGTTAATGCTTCTGTAATCGCAGGTCCTCCACCATGAACGATTACAATGTCGTATTCTTTATGCCATGCTTTTATTTTTTTAAAAAATATATCTGTTAATTCATCGAGCATACTACCTCCAAGCTTTACCACTAAACGTTTACGAGCGGTAGCTTGCGTTGATGTTGATGTATTCATATGTTAAATCGCACCCCCATGCTGTTCCTGATGAACGACCATTGCCGAGTTCAATATCGATAAAAATATTCGGTTCTTCTAAAATCATTTGCAATGCATCTTCATCGTAATCTTTAGGTTCGCCATCTTCTAAAACGACGATGTCTCCTATCGTAATTTTTACCCTCTGCATATTTAATGAAACGCCACTATAACCGACCGCTGCGATAATACGTCCCCAGTTCCCATCTTTTCCAAACATCGCCGTTTTCACAAGTGGTGAGCCGACAACTGTTTTCGCTACTTGTCGTGCTTCTTTCACACTCGATGCTTCTTTCACATTCACTTCAATCAATTTCGTCGCACCTTCACCGTCTTTGGCAATCATTTTCGCTAAATCTTCAGAGAGTGCGCGCAATGCTGATAAAAATAACGACCAATCGGGATGTTCTTCTGTTAACGAGTTATTGCCCGCTAAACCGTTCGCTAACACGAGAACCGTATCATTCGTCGACGTATCTCCATCTACTGTAATACAGTTAAAGGTTTGGTCTGTCACGATACGTAATGCTTTTTGTAAAGTCGTCGGATCAATCTGTGCATCCGTCGTAATAAACGCAAGCATCGTCGCCATGTTTGGTTCAATCATTCCTGAACCTTTTGCAGCTCCTGAGATCGTCACCGTCTTACCATCGATCGGAATTTGATACGACGCTGTTTTTGTAATCGTATCTGTCGTGAGAATCGCTTGTGAAAATTCAATCGCATGTTGTTGCGTTCTTCCGAGACGAAGCTCTTCTACTCCTTTATAAATCGGCTCCATCCGTAATTGTTCTCCGATGACACCGGTCGATGCAACACCGACGAGTGAAGAATCAATATCAAATCGCTCCGCCATCAGTCGTTGCATTTCTTTTGCGTTTTCGATTCCTTGTTTTCCAGTACATGCATTCGCATTCGCTGAGTTTACGATAATTCCTTGCATATATTTCGTTTTATAGACGACTTGTTTCGTCACTTGAAGTGGTGCTGCTTGTAAAGCATTCGTCGTAAACATACCAGCAACACTTGCGGGCACGTCGCTATAAATCATCCCAAAATCACTACGCTTATATTTCAATCCGCAATGCATACCACCTGTATAAAATCCGAGAGGTGTCGCTACGTTTTGATGAGACGTTTGTTTATACTGCTCCATTGACGTTTCTTTCACTCCTTTTACATCGGTAGCGGGAGAAACTCAATACCTAATGTCTCGTCAAACCCGCACATAATATTCATATTTTGAATTGCTTGTCCTGCTGCACCTTTTACCATATTGTCGATCACTGCTAAAATCGTCACGCGTCCTGTACGCTCATCGACATCACAATGAATATCACAGAAGTTTGAACCACGGACTTGGTTCGTACTAAACGAATTCGTTTCCTTGATATAACGAATAAATGGTGCATCTTCATAATGACGCTCGAAGCTTTCGTGAATCATTTCTTCTGTTACACCTTCATTCAAAGTCGCATAGGCGGTCGTTAAAATACCGCGTTCCATCGGGACTAAGTGGGTAGAAAATGTAATCGTCGCATCTGCTTCTCCAAACCACTGAATCGATTGTTCAATTTCTGGAATATGTTGATGCTTATTAATTTTATAAATCGATGTACTTTCATTCGCTTCACAAAAGTGCGAACTTTTCGTCAATTTATTCCCTGAACCTGTTACACCGCTTTTAGCATCAATAATACAGCTGTTCGGATCAATCAACTGATCTTTAATTAACGGTAAAATACTTAAAGCAGTCGCTGTCGGATAACACCCTGGATTTGACAGTAATTGCGCATGTTGAATCGCTTCTTTATTCCATTCAGATAATCCGTATACTGCTTGTTCTAACAACTCTTTTTTCGGTGCTTCTTTTCCGTACCATTTTTCATACAATTCTGGATTTTGAATACGGTAATCACCCGCTAAATCGATGAGCTTCACATCTTTTCCGATCAATGGCTCTAAAAGTGTCGTCGTCACTCCAGCCGGTGTACTCGTAAATACGACATCATACGTTTCTAATACGTCATATTCAATCGCCTTCATCGGCTCATCATATAGCCCTTTAAACTGCGGATACTTCTCTGAATACGGTACACCTACTTCTGAAGAGGTAAATGTATCAATCGTTGTGACTTCTTTATGTTGATGGAGTAAACGGACAAGTTCGACGCCCCCGTAACCTGTCGCTCCAATAATTGCAATTTTCATCGTCATCATCCTTTTCTGTAAAATCAATTAATATACAGTATATATATGCATAATTATAAAGTCAAATGAATTTTTATTATAAAAGACAGCGCTGTTTCATTTATGATATACTTGTATTTAGTATCAGGTACTAAATTTTATGTCTTTCAAGGGGGACTATTAATGGTAGATCTTTTACAAATGAAAGGAAAAAATATCGTCGTCATGGGCGTTGCGAACGAACGAAGTATTGCATGGGGCGTTGCGACACAATTATTTGCTGTTGGAGCGAATGTATTATTCACATATCGCAGTGAGCGCTCTTTACGTAAATTAAAGCGCCAATTAGAAAAAGAAAACTTACAACCTGTCGGGATCGTTCAAATGGATGCGAACGATGATGCAAGCATTGAAGCAGCATTTGAAGAAATTACTCAACATTTTGATCAAATCGACGGACTCGTTCATTCCGCTGCATCTGCAGACCCATCTGACTTAAGGGATGATTTCAGCAACACTTCACGCGACGGATTTAAATTCGCTTTAGAAACGAGCGCTTATTCACTCGTAGCAGTTGCAAAAGCAGCAAGTCCTCATATGTCAGAAGGAAGTTCGATCATTACGATGACATATCTCGGTTCTACACGCGTCATGCCTGGATATAACGTGATGGGCGTTGCAAAAGCAGCGCTTGAATCTGCGATGCGTTACTTAGCATTCGAACTCGGGGAAAAAGGAATTCGTGTCAATGCGATTTCTGCTGGCCCTATTAAAACGATTTCTGCTCGTGGTGTCGCTTCATTCAATACGATTTTAGACGTTATGGAAGAGCACGCACCTTTACGACGCAATGTGACGAAAGAAGAAGTCGGTAATATGACAGTCGCTATGCTTAGCCCATTATCGAGTGGTGTGACAGGAGAAGTGGTTTTCGTCGACGCTGGATATCATATTACTGGGTAATTGAAGAATGACTACCAATCATTCTATTTGTATCTTTTTTCATCCGTGATATAATAGATAGACGGAAACCAATTTATCTTTTAAGATAAGTTGAAAAGGCAGATCATGGAAAAGAGCGTGATGAATATGACTTTCATCGACTACGACAATTCCATATTTTTTTATTTTGAAAAACCCTGACGTTCAGACGTCAGGGTTTTTTGTTGCCTTCATACAAGTTTTATCATTTATAGGGGGTTATTTATATGTTTGAAACTCAATCCGGACATTCATTTGCATCACTCGTTGCGATTTGGATCAGTCTTTTAAGTAATATTGCACTTACTGTTTTAAAAATTACCGTTGGAGCTCTTTTTAATAGTCCTGTTTTACTCGCAGACGGTTTTCACAACGCAGGAGATGTCGCTGCTTCACTCGCTGCTTTAACAGCGATGCGCATTTCAAAACAACCTGCCGATGAAGATCACCCGTGGGGACATGGAAAAGCAGAAGTTATCGGTGCCGGAATCGTTGCAATCATTTTAGGTGTCGCTGCACTTTATATCGCATATGAAGCAATTCTCGCTTTCTTCCAAGAACCTGGAAAAGCAAGTGTTATCGCTTTAATTACAGCAATCATTTCTACTGTATGGAAACAAGCATTGTATATGTATACGATTAAAGTAGGGAAACGCGAAAATAGTAAAGGTTTGATCGCCACGGCTTATGACCATTTAGCGGATGTCTACGCATCACTTGCAGCCGTTGTCGGTATCGGACTCGGATTACTTGGAGGCTATATCGGTGTACCATGGTTAAGTTACGCAGACCCAATCGCAGGAATTATCGTTGCCTACCTCGTCTTTAAGTTAGCATATGAAATGGGAAAAGAATCACTCGATATTTTAATGGAAAAAAGCGTAAGTCCCGAACGCCTCGAAGAATTCCGTCAAACGATTGAAGCGTTTGATGATGTAAAACGTATCGACCGACTCCGCGCACGTGAACACGGACACTACGTATTAGTCGATTTAC
>JASKZX010000025.1 GCA_030147435.1 Savagea sp.
CCAATAATTGCTGCACCGATAATCGCAATCGTCATTAATGCTTTTAGGTCAAACTCAAGTTTCATAATATTGCGGAATCCCGCACGGAAAATATTCGTTCCTCCGACTAAAATGGCAATTGCAAATAAAAGAATCGCTGCTGGGTGGTCTTGTTTCAATTCAAGAGAAACGATCCAACCAACGATTAAAAATGCGAGCGAAAGCATCGTAACGATATTTTCTTTCTTTTTGTAAAATGGAACTTTCGGAGCGTTTCGACGTTTATGCGTATCCGCTACGACAATCCCATCAAACGCTCCTGCTTTTTCTAAATCTTCGACCGTTACATCTCCTTCAATCGCTACTTTCGATGCGCCGAAGTTGACGTGTACGTTTTTCACATTCGGTAATTCTTTTAAATTTTCTTCAAACTGAATCGCACAACTCGCACAATTCAAATTTTCTAATCGAAACTCTTCTGCTTTTGCCGCATTAATAATAACCGGTTCTTTTTTCGGTGTATCGTGGTCAACACCACATCCGCAGGCGTCTCCTTCTTCGTGCTCGTGTTCACTATCTTCTGCCGAACAACAAGCATCTCCTTCTTCATGTGTATGACTTGTTTGGCAATCACATGTATCTTTTCCACAACTGCATGCGTCGTGATCGGTTCCACAACCGCATGCATCGTGATGTGTATGTTTCGTCATTGTTCTTCCTCCTCGATGGCATGCTCATACGCTGTGCGTACGAGTGCATGAATATGTTCATCCGCTAATGAGTAATACGCCATTTTTCCGATACGTTCAGACTTTGCAAGTGAGCGATCTTTTAAATAGCGCAAATGGTGAGAAGCTGTTGCATCACTCACACCGATCATCGCTGCAATATCACAAACACACATTTTATCGACTTTCGTTAAAGCTGCTGCAATTTGCAAACGTGTAGAATCTGCAAGTGCTTTAAAAATTTCGACCATCATGTTTAAGTGAGGCAATTCTGGAATGCCTTCTCGTGCAATGCGTACAGTTTCTTCATGGACGACTTTAATGTCGCACGTATCATTCGACATGTTTTCACTCCCTTTCATTCAAACGTTCATTTGATTGTAAATGTAGTATAAGTCGCTTTTTCTCCATTTGCAATAGCTTCATTCAAATAGACGTTTGAATGTATCGAAAGCCTTAGCTAAGCCGTAATCATTCCTTTTTTGATAAAAGAAAAACTACGGACCTCTTACTGTTGTAAGTGTCCGTAGTTCTCTTTAATCGAAACAAACGTCTTCTTCCATTAACTCGCGTACACGATTTACCTGATGTTTATCCGCTAAAATGTAAAGAACGTCATGTGCTTGAAGAACGGTTTGTCCTGTCGGCATAACGAGTTGACCGTCGCGAATAATAGCCGAGATAACTGTATCTTGGGGTAAATCGAGTTCTTGTACTTCTACGTTTAAAATGGGTGAATTGACTGAAATTTCGACTTCTAACATTTCAGCGTTCGCTTTATCCATCGAAACGAGTTCTAATTGGTGAATGCGCTCCGGTTTCGGTGGTGCTTCAAGTCCTAAGAGACGTGCTACTTGTGAAATTGTAGAACCTTGAAGTAAAGCCGATGTAATCACGATAAAGAAGACCATATTAAAGTAGAGATACGCATTGTCTACTCCTGCAAGAAGCGGGAATGTTGCAAGTACAATCGGTACTGCTCCACGAAGCCCTGCCCACGAAACAAACAATTTCTCCTTAAATGTGTAGTCGAAGAAAAGTGTTCCGATAAACACAGCAATCGGTCGAGCAATAAACATAAGAACGAATGATAAAATTAACCCTTTTGAAATGAGGTCCCAATTTGCTAATTCGCTTGGGAAAACGAGAAGTCCTAAAATAACGAACATGACGAGTTGCATGAGCCATGCAAACCCTTCTTGGAAACGGAAAATCGAATGGCTATGATTTAATTCACGGTTTCCGATTAAAATTCCTGCTACATATACAGCGAGTAATCCACTACCGCCAACGACTGCTGTTACACTGTAGATTGCCATCGCAAATCCGATAGAAAATACAGCATACAATCCACTAGCATCAAGTTTTACTTTATTCATCCATTTTGAGGCGATATAACCGAGACCGAGACCGAGGAGTAAACCGAGTCCCATCTGCAAGAAGAAACTTAATACTAAGTTGCCGAATGCAAAGTCATCCATCGTAAGCCATTGTAAGAAAGCGACTGTTAAAAACATCGCCATCGGATCGTTCGAACCTGACTCCATCTCTAGTGTCGATGACATTTTCGGCTTAATATTTTGACCACTCATGACAGAGAAAACCGCTGCGGCATCTGTCGAACTTACGATCGAACTAAGTAAAAACGACTCAATCCAACCGAGTCCTAACACGTAATGAACCGCAACAGCAAGTACTGCTGCTGTAATAACGACTCCGAGTGTCGCAAGCACTCCTGCTCCTTTTAATACAGGACGAACGTGCTTCCAGTCCGTCTGTAATCCCCCTTCGAACAAAATAACGACGAGGGCGATCATACCAATCGTTTGAGCAAGTTGGGCGTTCTCAAAATAAATAAGACCTGTAATATCACTTCCGAGAATCATCCCTAAAATCATGAACAAAACGAGCGCAGGCACACCTGCCCGCGACGTCAGTTTTGTCATTAAAACCCCTGACAATAAAAAGAATCCGATCAACAGAACGACCATATCAACTGAAAAATCACCAATCATCGTTGACGCGATTAAATTCGTTCAATCGTTTGTTCGTTTGATAAATGTTGAACAAATCCATCACTCCCTCCTTTTTTTATTACGTATTTGATTCTTTCTCTTCACCGACGATACGAACTTCAAGTTCTAAATCGACGTCGAACTTTTCTTTTACTTCGCGACGAACCATACGAATCGTTTCGATGTAATCTGTCGCTGTCGCATCATTTTTATTAATGATGAACCCTGCGTGCTTCGTCGATACTTCTGCACCGCCGCAACCTTTTCCTTGTAGACCACTATCTTGAATTAATTTCCCCGCAAAATATCCTGGTGGACGTTTAAAGACACTTCCTGCTGAAGGATATTCGAGTGGTTGACGAGATTCACGTTGATGTGTTAAATCATCGACTTTCGCTTGAATCTCTTCTTTGTCTCCTTTTTCTAAAACGAATGTCGCTGATACGACATAATATCCTTCCGTCGAAATGATACTCGTGCGATAACCGAGAGCGAGCTCTTCTTTTTGTAAAGTGAGACGACGTCCTTCTTTTGTCAATACATCGACTGATTCAACAACGTCTTTCATTTCGCCTCCGTACGCACCTGCGTTCATCATCATTCCACCACCGACAGAACCAGGAATTCCACAAGCAAACTCAAAACCTGTTAAACTCTCTTCTGTTGCTCGGCGAGAGAGATCAATTAAATGAGCTCCTGCTTGCGCATACATCCGTGTCCCATCGACACGAATTTCGTTCAATGCACTTAAATGTAAAACGATCCCTCGAACACCGCCATCACGGACGATCATGTTCGAACCATTTCCTAACAATAATAAAGGAATGTCGTTTTCATAAGCGTAAAGGACTGTCTTTTCCATCTCTTCTTCCGTTGCTGGAATGACGAGAAAGTCAGCTGCTCCTCCGAGTGCCGTTTTCGTATATTTTGATAATGGTTCATCTTGAAACACTTGACCTCGTTCAATTAACGTTTGTAATGCGCCAAAAATCTCCTTTTTATCCATCGTTACAACCCTTTCAATTCGTTCTCTCTTTTAGTTTACATAATAATAACGTTCGAAACTATTTACCGTTTCATTTAACCTCAACATTATAATTATGCTTTGTTTTTCAACTTTTGACAAGCGCTATCCCTTGAAAGAAGGCGAAGGATTTCACTTTTCTAAAAAAGAACAAAAAAAGTTGCCTATTCAGTCATAATTGACGAATAGACAACGATTTTTCTACTTATAGGTCGCATCCTTCTGGTCCACACGTACCGCCTTTAGCACCTAAGTCGAGTGATTCTACTTTTTCTTCAGGTGTAATTCCTTCTTTTTCAGCCACTTGAGCAATTGCTTGTGCGAATACTTCTGGTGGAAGTGCTCCTGGTACCGCATATTTACGGTTGAATAAGAAGTAAGGCGCTCCTTGAATACCGATTTGACGCGTCATCATAATATCTTGAACGACTGCATCGCCGTAATCGTCACCTTCTAATACTTTACGTACTTCTTCTCCGTCAAGACCTACTTCT
>JASKZX010000090.1 GCA_030147435.1 Savagea sp.
ATTCGTAAACCGTCACGGTCCGATTCATCACGAATTTCTGCGATCGCATCGAGTTTTTTGTCGAGACGGACTTCATCCATTTTACGGACGAGTTGCGCTTTGTTCACATCGTACGGAATCTCTGTAATAATGATTTGAGATTTCCCGGCTTTCAGTGGTTCAATCGTCGCTTTTGCACGCATAACGATGCGTCCTCGGCCACTTTCATACGCTTTTTTTAAGCCGTCGCGCCCTTCTAAAATGCCACCTGTCGGAAAGTCAGGTCCTTGGATATGTTCCATCAATTCTTCTGTCGTTACGTTCGTTTTTCGTAATTTTAATAAAAGTGCATCGATCACTTCATGTAAGTTGTGGGGAGGGATATTCGTCGCATATCCTGCAGAAATCCCTGTTGCTCCACTGACGAGTAAATTCGGAATGCGCGATGGTAAGACGACAGGTTCTTCGTACGTATCGTCGAAGTTTAATGCGTGTTCAACTGTATCTTTTTCAATATCGCGAATCATTTCCGCTGCGATTTTTGACAGTCTCGCTTCTGTATAACGCATCGCTGCTGGTGGGTCACCGTCGATCGATCCGTTATTTCCGTGCATTTCAACCATCGGGTAACGGGTTTTCCAATCTTGACTCATTCGAAGCATCGCATCATACACTGATGTGTCTCCGTGTGGGTGGTAGTTCGCAATGACGTTACCGACAGCTTTAGCAGACTTGCGGAACGCTT
This sequence comes from Savagea sp., assembly GCA_030147435.1. Taxonomy (GTDB): domain Bacteria; phylum Bacillota; class Bacilli; order Bacillales_A; family Planococcaceae; genus Savagea. The sequence goes on from JASKZX010000090.1 coordinate 725, forward strand.
TGTCATGCGTGTTGCCGTCTTTATACATCGCATATAAAATACGACGTTGAACAGGTTTTAATCCGTCACGTACATCAGGTAATGCACGGTCTTGAATAATATATTTACTATATCGTCCGAAACGATCACCGATCACTTCTTCTAATGATAAATCTTGTACATGTTCGAATAAACTCATCGCTCATCCTCCTCTTCATAAATGTGATCATTTTCAAGTAAGCTTGCTTCTTCTGATGAGAAGTCGACATTTTCTTCAATCCATTCACGACGTGGGGCTACTTTATCGCCCATCAGCGTTGTTACTTGACGTTCTGATAAATGTGGGTTGTCGATTGTGACGCGAATGAGCATCCGTTGGTCAGGGTCCATCGTCGTCTCCCATAATTGGTCCGGGTTCATCTCCCCGAGTCCTTTATATCGTTGGATTTGATATCCTTGTCCGATTTCTTGAATCGCTGCTTGTAAATCTTCTTCTGTCCATGCATAACGAAGGATTTCTTTTTTTCCTGCTCCTTTGTACACTTTATATAAAGGAGGCATGGCGATATATACTTTTCCTGCTTCAATTAACGGTTTCATATAGCGGTAGAAAAACGTTAACAGTAATACTTGAATATGCGCTCCGTCTGTATCAGCGTCTGTCATAATGATTACTTTGTCATATGCTGCATCTTCTAATTCAAAGTCTGCGCCGACTCCAGCGCCGATTGTATAAATGATCGTACGAATTTCTTCGTTTTTCATAATGTCTTCAAGTTTTGCTTTTTCTGTATTGATCACTTTCCCGCGCAGCGGTAAGATCGCTTGGAATGTGCGGTCACGTCCTTGTTTAGCCGAACCACCCGCTGAGTCCCCTTCGACGAGGAATAACTCATTTTTCGTCGCATCTTTCGATTGAGCAGGTGTTAACTTTCCTGAAAGTAAATTTCCTTTTCGGCGTTTTTTACCGTTACGAGCTTCTTCTCGTGCTTTTCGCGCAGCGAGTCGTGCTTCTTGTGCGCGAATCGATTTTCGAATAAGTTTTGCGCTAAGTTCAGCGTTTTCTTCTAAATAGAAAGAAAGTTGCTGGCTAATGACGACGTCAACTGCACTTCTTGCTTCGCTCGTTCCGAGTTTTCCTTTCGTCTGTCCTTCGAATTGAAGTAAGTTTTCAGGAATACGGACAGATAAAACTGCTGTGAGTCCTTCTCGTAAGTCTGAGCCGTCTAAATTCGGGTCTTTTTCTTTAAGTAAGCCCGTCCGTCTTGCGTAGTCGTTAAAGACACGTGTCATTGCGGTACGAGCTCCTGTTTCATGCGTTCCGCCGTCAGACGTACGAACGTTGTTGACGAAAGATAGCATCGTTTCAGAATATCCGTCGTTAAATTGGAACGCAAATTCGACTTCAATCGTCTCCGATTCTCCTTCGACGTAAGCTGTTTCATGTAAGACGTCTTTTTCTTCATTTAAGTAATCGACGAAGGAAACGATCCCGTTTTCGTAAGCAAATGTCACTTCTTCGCCTTCTTCTCGTTCATCACGAAGTGTGATCGTTAATCCTTTCAATAAAAAAGCAGATTCACGGAGACGTTCTTTCAACGTTTGGTAATGAAAAGTTGTCGTTGAAAAAATCGTTGAATCTGGTTTGAAACGAATTTCAGTTCCTCGTTCTGTCGTCGGTTCTCCTTCTACGAGCGTCGTAACCGGTTGTCCTCCACGTTCAAAACGTTGTTGATACGTTTTACCGTCGCGGTAAATCGTTACAGTGAGCCATTCTGATAAGGCGTTAACGACCGCTGCGCCAACTCCGTGCAGTCCTCCACTCGTTTTATAACCGCCTCCTTCACCGAATTTTCCTCCGGCGTGAAGAATCGTTAAGATCACTTCTACTGTCGGTTTACCACTTTCATGCATTCCTGAAGGCATTCCTCGACCGTAGTCTCGCACACTAATACTTCCATCTTCATGAATCGTTACGTCAATCGCATCGCCATATCCTGCGAGTGCTTCGTCGACTGCGTTATCTACAATTTCATAAACTAAGTGATGAAGTCCTCGAGCATCGGTTGAGCCGATATACATTCCTGGGCGTTTTCTAACTGCTTCAAGTCCTTCTAATATTTGTATCGAATGATCATCATACGTTGATTGGTTCGTCATCGTAGAGACCCCCTTATTTTCATTTTCTATCTATTCATCATTTTTATTTACGAACGTCTGTTTCTATACTATTTTACATGAGTGACAACCGTTGTCAAATCAACGTTTCCGCCACTTCTCTTGTTAAGCTCATATATTGTATAGAAAAACTCGACAAAAATCAAACAACAATTGTTATGTTTTATCCTTAGAAGAGAGTAGATGACATTCTACATATTGTCGCACTAGCGGGATTCTGATAAACTGAAAACATTACGGAATGTAGTAGAGGGGTTCATTTATGGAAATTTTACTCGCAGTAATTATCGCTTATTTACTCGGATCGATTCCTTCTGCCCTTTGGATCGGTCAATTGTTTTACAATACAGATATCCGCCAGCACGGAAGCGGAAATTTAGGAACGACGAATACTTTCCGTGTTTTAGGGAAAAAAGCAGGTAGTGTCGTATTGATCATGGATATGTTGAAAGGGACGTTTGCTGTTTTATTGCCACTCATTCCGTACTTTTCACAACTTCCTTCATGGTTTGATCCGATTGTTCTCGGTGTTGTCGCAATTGTCGGACATATGTATCCTATTTTTGCGCAATTTAAAGGAGGGAAGGCGGTCGCAACGAGCGCTGGTGTGCTTCTCGGTTATGCTCCTTTATTTTTACTCATTTTAGCGGTCGTATTCTTCGTTACATTAAAAATATCGAAGATGGTTTCTCTTACGTCAATGACCGCAGCGGTCGTCGCTTTCTTTTTAGCGATGTATCGATGGATTCAGCACGGTGAGTTATATTTCTTCGTCGTCATTGCGATTATGGCATTTTTCATTTTGTATCGTCACCGTGAAAATATCCAACGAATTCGCAATGGCACAGAGTCTAAAGTGACATGGCTTTAATCGAAAGGGGAATGGTTATGAATATTCATATTACAGATGAAGCATTAGCATGGTTTGAAGAAGAGATGGGATGTTTACCTGGGGATTACATTCAGTTTTTCGTCCGTTATGGAGGAGACAGCAAAGTTCATCCTGGATTTTCTCTCGGTATTAAAAAAGCAGCACCGTATGAGCTCGGTATGGAAGTAATTAAAGATAATATTCATTTTTACTTTGAAGCGCGTGATGAGTGGTATTTTAAGGATTACACGTTAACTGTCGGATTTGATCCGCAGTTAGAAGAAATTACGTATCAATACGAATAAATAAAATGCTTAAGGAGTTCATTCCTTAAGCATTTTTTCATGTCTCTCTCATCAAAAGTAACAATAATTATATTATGTCAACTAAAAGGTATCTCAGTTCTTCATCTATCGTTTTCGTATCAGCTATCCATTCAATGCCTCGGTCATCATAAGGATGCATGACCCATCCTTTCGTTTGATTTTCAATAAAAATCGTCGGTGGAGAAACGTAACGCTCGCGTGGCCAATAGCGAGAAAAGTCGAGAAACACTCGCTCGCGAAGTAACTTCTGATGACTCAAGAGCGCAGCGGGTAGTTTGACTTCATACCATGCTTCAATGAAAGATTCTCCTTCTTCATTTTGAGTTTTTCTCGTTTCGTGATGCATCTTTGTCAAATCGACAGCTTTTTTGAAAAAAGCTTGCATCCTTGGCCTTGCGTAATGCGGAGTCGGTCGGTGACTTGCTGCTTGAACGTAAATTACGATACGAAGCTCATCCGTTGCATCTGTTAATCGTTCATAGGTTGTTACTAACTGTTCAATTAATAACTCCGCTTCCCCATCAAGTACAGAATATGTCATCGGAGAGTGGATACGATAAGGGGAGCGGTCGTACAAAGCGTAATGAAAGTCTATACACTCACGTTCAATCGACGGATAGAAACGCTCATATTGTTCTTTGAGTCCTGCTTCTTTCAATAATAGGCGCTCCCATTCGCCAAACAAATCAAAATGAGGATACCCCGGATACCAATCGATCCATTCTTTTCGGAGCCCTTTCGACTCTCCCCAAGCAATTAACTTTCGAATATCCGCACAACCTACTTTTGTCACTGTGCGAAAATCAGGGAAACGTTCATCATACCAATAATGAGTTAAAAAAGCGATCTCGCCAGAGCGGACCGCTTCTTTCCAAGCAGTTAGTTCTGCTCGAGTAATGCCGAATGCCATTATTGTTTCTTCACTTCTTCATACTTTGCATGCCACTCCGGAAAATGACGCTTTAATGAAACAGGACGCCCTTTTTCGTTCAACATGACATGTTCTGTCAT
>JASKZX010000134.1 GCA_030147435.1 Savagea sp.
CATTATGTGAAAGACAATGTTGGTGCGGGATTAAATATGCGAAAAGGTCCGAAGACGACATACGCACAAATTGCTAAAATCCCAGCAAATACACCGGTTACTGTTTATAAAGTGTTAGGGCATTGGGCATTTATTCAAGCGAATGGACAGTACGGCTACGTACATATGCAATATTTAAGTGTTGGAGATGTTACGGAATCAGATGAACGTCCGGCACCAATTACACCGCCGAGTAATCCAGTGATTACACCTGAAGAAACCGTAGAAACGACACCAACTCCATCAAGTACTTCTGATATTTCTTATGTTCGTCAACAATTGATTGCGATTGACCCAGGACACGGAGGAAGTGACCCAGGAGCAATCGGTCACGGATATACAGAGAAACAAGCAACATTAGCGATTTCGAAATATGCAAATGACTATTTCACGCGTGCATCGATGCGTACGATGATGACACGTACCGATGATCGTTTCGTCGGTTTATCAGAGCGTGCACGCATGGCAAATGCCGCACGAGCAAATATGTTCATCAGTGTACACATTAACTCAGCAGGAAATGATAGTGCGACAGGTTTAGAGACGTACCATTTCGGTCTCTCAAATACGAGCGCGACAAAACCAGCTGAAGCACTTGCGACATATATGAAAAATCGTATGATCGAAGCGTGGCCATTACGAGATCGCGGTGTGAAGACAGCAAACTTCGCTGTTCTTCGTGAGACGGCAATGCCTGCGACTTTAATTGAAGCAGGATTTATCAATAACAAAAACGATAACTACTATATTCGTACACCGAAAGAGCAGCAAAAGATGGGTCGAGCAATTTATTTAGCGACGCTCGATTACTATTACCATTATGAAGGTAAAAAAGGAATTACATCTCTTTATCAACAAGTAGGCGCACAGCCTTCGAAGCGACTCCATTAATCGGTAGTCAGCACATATCGTATGGAAGAAAAACCCAGTATCTTGAGGTTACACTCGATAGATACTGGGTTTTTTCGTTTGTATTAGTTTGTTGTAAATGTAAATCGAACCGGTGGTGAGATCGTCGCATTCGATTTGTTTTGAATGTTATAGATATATACGTGGTATGTCGTTCTTCTGTCGTATCCGCCGATTGGAGGATGAATTTTTAATGTATTGTAGTTTGTTACAATATTCGAAGCGACATGTTCACCATTTGTTTTTGTTACAACGACGTGTTGTTCAGGGTTTCGTTGAATGTTGCGATTCAACTCATCATTGAATACAATCGTCCACGTATGGCTTGTTGGTACGTTCTTTTTCTTTTCTTCATAAGGGCCAAATTGGTTTTGGTCTAACATCCATTTATATTCTGCATGTACAGGGAATACAACTTCTTTGTCTTTAAAACGACCGATGAGTTCAGCTGTGCCGCGGTTGACGAGACGAACGAGTCCGTTCGAATATGTAGCAACATCATTTGCACTCATGAACGTAAGGTCGCTGCGGTCTGTAACGTCAATCTTTTTCCCGTTGTCATAAATAGCTTCAATTTTGAATGAAAATGTATCATTTACTAAATATTGATCACGTGTCGGCTGTGAAAATTGTAATTTTTTCAAGATTGGTTTTTTCCCTCGGTAATCAAACGTTAAGCGCATACGTTGATAGTCCGGATTACGAGATGTAGGGTCTTGGAAGTAAATTTTCATTTGAATTGCTGGGTTGTTCGTTGCTACTGTACTTGCAACGCGTCGCAATTGATTTCGATCAATTTCTTTCGGTACGTAAACGATTCCTTCATCTTCATAAAGGTCAATTTGTTGTTGGAAATAAGGTACTGCATTTTCAAGTGATTGAATTGTGATTCCGTTAGGTAAAATCTCATTTAACAAGTTAAAATGATGGATACTTTCTAAATGTTGTTTGTAGTTGCTCGTTGCTTTTGGATAAGGACGGTCGTATTTATTTAATCCGCCATCTGTCCAAAAGTGTGTTTTCTTTAAAACTTTATCACTTAACATATAGTAGTTGTAAAACACACTGTCAGCCGATGCGTTGATCGGGTCATCCCATGTCGTATCTAAGTGGTACCATTTCCCATCGATTTGTACCATATTCCATGCGTGTCCTACTTTGTTAGATGTTCCGCTAATTAAGCGAGCAGGGATGTCGACTGCTTCTAACAATTTAAATGTAAGTGTTGAATATCCACTACATAATGTTTCTTTCCGTGTTAATGCATGGAAAGGGGTATTGTATTCTTGACGCATTGTACCATCATATTCTACGTTTAAGACGACATAATCATGAATTGCTTTTACTTTGTCATGATCGCTTTTTGCATTTTGTGTAATGATCGGTGCAAGACGTTTTGTTTCTTTTTCAACGTATGCTGCTTGATCTTTTGTCATGCCGTATTTATGGTCGAATGTTGCTTTAATTGAAGTTGATGTAAATGTATAACGAAGACTATATCCGCGCGCGTCGTAAGCGAGATATTCGTCTTGATTGTACGCAGCAATTACTGCTTTAAAAATTAATTTATTTGCATCGACACTTGATGTAATTGGGTAATCAAAAGAATATGCGGAGATTGTGAATGTTTGATTTCGTTGTTGAATGTTCTTTAAAAACTCTTCACTTAATTGGTGAATGATTTTTTGTTCTTGTCGATTCGCTGCATTGTCTGCTATGCGGGAAGGTTCGAACCAACCGTGACGTTCAGCTTCCTCTAATAATTCTTCTTCAGTAATTGTGATTTCTTTTTGTGGTGGTCCTTCCGCTTGAACAAATGTTACTGGAAGTAAAAAAAGTATAACTATTGATAATAAATACCAGCGTTTCATGCAATGAGCCTCCTTTAAAAAATTCTGCTATTATCTATTATAAATGATTTTTAATGAATTAGATAGGAATAAAGTTTAATAACCTTTAAAAAATATAAAGGTATGAAAGGACTAAAGAGGAATCGTTACTTTTTATGGGGATGGACGACAAAGGTATAATAAAAAAAGATAAAAAACCGCTAAAAGTTATATTTTAGCGGTTTTCTTGTTTTTTATTTTTCTTCTAAAGGTGAATAAAATGTGAAGTAACCAGTCGATGAACTTTCTAAAGAAGCTCCTTTTTCGCTCGTTACACCATCTAAATGTAGATAAAGAGGTGTGAGTGGCCATTGAGTGTTTGGTTGTAAAAGAAGTTCTTTGCCACGGTAGACGACTGTGAAATCGTTAAATGGTAAGTCGCCTCGTTCATCAAAACTTAATGTAATTGAAGATTGCCCTGTTTTTGCTACTAGTTCATTAAATAATAGTTTAATCGTTTGATCGGTTGAAAATCGACCGAGCGATGTCGGTAAAGGTCCTTCTTGTGCTTCTCTTGATGAGTACGCGACAAGTTGTGCAGATTGCACTTGTCCTTCGTAGTGCGCATGAATCGTAACATATCCACTACGGTTGAAAGTAACGATACCGTAAGGGTCTACAGAAGCGACTGGTAAGTAATCACTTTTCCATTTCACATCTTTATCACTAAAGAGAGCAACTTTATTTCTCGTATCTTTGGCAACTTTTATTTGGAAAGAAATGTTGTCACTTTCGTTCGTGTAGATCGTAATTTTCGTTTGGCCGTATCGGTGAGCACGAATATATCCTAATGAATCAATCGTTGCTACTGTAGGGTCACTTGAGTGACTGAAGTAAGGAAGCATGCCAGTAAAGTAATGACTGCCTTCTTCTAATAATAAGCCGTATTCACTATCATTGATCATTTCAATTGATGCAGGAATTGGTTCGTCTAAAGATACTGCCCGTTGAAGCGGTGTAATGTTCCAACGTGGTAAGTTTTTAGTTGCTTCTAAAGCAGCTTTTACTTGAATGAGTCCGAACCCGACCTCATCGTCACGCCCTTTATCGCTTAAATCGAGGGCGCTTTCCTTTAACAATTGGATGAGAGACTCTTCAGTTAATGAAGGCTCTATTGAAAGTAACATCGCAAGCGTGCTACTTACCATCGGTGTTGCAAACGAAGTACCGTTCAGTGATTTATATCCATGATTAGGAACGGTCGTTAAAATCGATGTGCCAGGTGCTACAAATGATACGTATGGATGATAGTTTGAAAATCGAGCTCTTTCCATCTGTTGATTCGTCGCACCGACTGCGATTACTCCTTCGTAATTTGCTGGATAATTCACAGGGTTTCCGAGCATTGCTGTATTTCCTGCTGAAGCAACGACGATTACTCCTGCTTCACGTGCTTTTTCGATTGCACGTTTTTCTGACCAGACTGGTATATTCCCACCGAAGCTTAAGTTAATGACTTGCACGCCTTGAGCAACTGCATAATCAATAGCTTCTACAATTTGAGAGACTTTCGTTCGTCCTTGGTCGTCCATGACACGTAATGAAAGGATATAGACGGGAAAACCTTCAGCTGTACCAGTAATTTGATAAGGATTGTTATTATTAGCTGCGATAATGCCAGCGATCGCCGTTCCATGTCCTAAGTAATCGACCATTTCGTATGATTGTGCAGTGAAATCATAACTATGTGGTGAAAGTACTTGTTGTAAACTTTCGTGATAAGGGTCTACACCCGAATCGATGACCGCTATTTGAACAGGATGCTCTGCTTTTTGTTTGAATGAATCAAGATTTTTTGCATCGATTTGTGATTTCCACCATTGCGTTTGGTTTGAAAGAAGAACAGGTTGCATCGCATTTTCATCAATCACTCGTACGACATTATGTTCTACATATTGTACGAAAGGGGATTGTTGAATAATCGGTTCATATTTTTTTAGTTGTTCTTTCGACTCAAATGTAGCAAGGACAGTTTCACTATTCAGTCGAGTGTATGAAACTTCATCAAAAAATGTACCCATTTCTTCTGTGACGATTTCAATACCTTTAAAAGTGATTAATCGTTCTTCTGCTGCTGAAGCAGAGAGAGGATATAATAAGAAGAGAAAAAAAGAAGTGACGATCATTGCGTATATTTTTTTCAAGAAAGCGACTCCTTTCGCTAACTAGTATTGTTAGTATGTAATATTTTATGAAAGGAAAACCCTATCAGCAAAGATAGGGTTAGTAAATAGCGATGAGCTCGAAGACTGTATGAATATGTGATGTTTGCTCTTCTAATTCAGTAATGACGACTTGTAAATTTTTGTCGTTCGATTGTAATGCTCTTTCAGCATTTTTTACAGTATCGATAAACTTGTCTGCCGTTTCTTGTGTAATGAAACGTTGATTATCTTCAGACTGAGCAACTCTTTCTTCTTTTACATATTCTGAAGTAAGAAATGTCGTATCGTTTACTTCGAAGACTCTAGTATCTTTATCATTAATTTTAATGCCTTTGAGTAACTCATCGAGTTTTTGTTTATCATCTGAAGAGTTGTTTTCTTCAGGCGCTGCAGGGTTTTCCTCTGGGTTGCTATTCTCATTTCAGGCTGCCAACCTTACGTGAGCCTACACTACACGTGCGACTTTCATCGCATGTAGCGTGCCGTCAGTTATGTGATACTCTTTTCCCCCTTCTATACTACGAGAAGTTGTCAAAAAAAGAAAGAGAAAAGTATGAAGATTTGATGGAATCTTCCTCAGCGTACAAAAAGATAGATATATTTTTGAAAATTAGGTATCATAGTAAGGTAAGGAAATAATAAATGACTGATAGCACGCGGTATGCGATGAAAGTCGCTTGTACCGTGTTGGCTCGTTTGAATGAATAAGAACGAGAAGAATAAAAAGGTATTTCGAGGTGGCACTCGAAGTACCTTTTTTACTTGTTTTTGAATGATGTAGAGAAATATGCCATTTCATGACATTTGTTTTTTGTTTTTCCTTTATAGGAGAAAAAATAAATTATATCAAAAAAATAAAAAAGAAGTTCACACAAAAAACATGTTTTTAGGACCTTTCACCTTTTCGGGTAGATGAAAAGACTTATTTCAGCTAAAAAGGGTTAAAATTTCATAAAAACACCGATAATAAGGATATAAGATGATCGCCCAAAGGAATGGGGCATCTATAAAAAGATTCAGAGAACACGGATGTTTCGTTTAAATTACTATTATAAATTATATAAATAATAGTAATTTTTTCATGTCAATAAAAAAAGGAAAGGGATGTTGAAATGAAGAAGTATAGCCAATTATTTTCTTCACTTTTAGTTGTTTTAATGATGTTAAATATCATGACACCAACGTTTGTGTATGCAGCTGAAAATGAAGAAGGGATGGCTGTGGAAGCGACGACAGAAGTACAAGAAG
>JASKZX010000144.1 GCA_030147435.1 Savagea sp.
AGACCTTTCATCGCTGCTTCGATCTCTTCAATCGCTTGGTAAATGACGCGGTGTAAACGAATATCTACGCCTTCTTCTTCAGCTGCACGAGCAGCATTTGCATCTGGACGTACGTTAAATCCGATAACAATCGCATTTGAAGCTGCTGCGAGTGTAATATCTGATTCATTAATTGCTCCAGCACCTGTATGAATAATTTTAATTTTCACGCCTTCTACATCAATTTTCATTAATGATGCAGCCATCGCTTCTACTGTTCCTTGTACGTCTGCTTTTACGATTAAGTTTAATTCTTTCACGTCACCTTGTGACATTTGATCGAATAAGTTATCGAGTGTAATACGTTGTGCTTCTCCACGCTGTTCTTGTTGAGCGCTTGCTGCACGAGCTTCCCCGATTTGACGAGCTGTTTTTTCATCTTCGAAGACGACGAAACGATCGCCTGCTTGTGGAACATCGTTAATTCCTGTGATTTCAACAGGTGTTGACGGACCAGCTTCTTGTACGCGACGTCCTAAGTCATCAATCATTGCACGTACTCGGCCATAAGTTCCACCGACAACGAGTGGGTCTCCGACACGTAACGTTCCGTCCTGAACGAGTAATGTCGCTACTGATCCGCGACCACGATCAAGTTCTGCTTCGATAACTGTTCCACGTGCTGGAATGTCAGGGTTTGCTTTTAACTCGCTTACTTCAGCTACTAAAAGAAGCATGTCAAGTAACTCATCGATTCCTTCACCTTTTAATGCAGACACTGGTACGAAAATCGTATCTCCGCCCCAATCTTCCGCGATTAATCCGTGTTCTGTTAACTCTTGCATCACACGCTCTGGTGCTGCTGTCGGTTTATCAATTTTGTTTACTGCAACGATGATCGGTACACCTGCTGCTTTTGCGTGACTAATCGCTTCAACAGTTTGTGGCATAACTCCATCATCTGCTGCTACAACGAGAATTGTAATATCCGTTACGCCTGCACCACGTGCACGCATCGTCGTAAATGCTTCGTGACCTGGTGTATCGAGGAAAGTAATTTTCTTTCCGCTGTCACTTTCGATTTGATAAGCACCGATATGTTGTGTAATACCGCCTGCTTCACCTTGCGTAACTTTTGTATTACGAATTGAGTCGAGTAATGTCGTTTTTCCGTGGTCAACGTGACCCATAATTGTAACGACTGCTGGACGTTCAATTTGTCCTTCTTGATATGCTGCTAACTCTTCTTCATCTTCTGGTGCTTCGAAGTAAAGTTCTAAGTCTGTTAAATCAACACTTACTTCTTCCTCTACTTCTACTCCGTAATCTGCACAAATAAGTTCAATTGTATCTTTATCTAACTCTTGGTTAATTGTTGCCATAACACCGAGTCCGAATAACTTCTTAATCACTTCAGATGATTTACGGTGAAGTTTTTCTGCAAGCTCTCCTACTGTTAAAGAATCTTCAAACGTAATTTTTTCTGGAAGCGGCATTTCCTGACGTTTGCTTGGCGCACGACGACGTCCTTGGTTAATTCCTCGTGCACGACGCCCACGCGGACGACGTTTTTTATTATTTTGGCGTTGGTTATTGTTTTTCGGTTGCTGTTTATTTGTGTTTTCTTGTTTAATCCCGAAGCGTTCTTCAACCTTTTTCGCTACGTCTGCCTCAATGGTAGACATATGGTTTTTCACATTCACATTCATTTTTTCCAATGCTTCTAACACTTCTTTGCTCGTCTTTTTCATTCGTTTCGCTAGTTCATGAACTCGTAATTTTTCTGTCATGTAACCACCTCCATAATTATTCATCCAACAATTGACCGATTTTGGTTGCAAAGTTTTTATCTTTAATTGCAAGTACTGTTCGTGGGCCTTTACCAATCGCATGACCTAAAACAGCCTTTTCACCAAATAGTCGATAAGGGATGTCGTACGAGTGACATTTATTTGTCACTGTTTTTTTCGTTCGTTCCGACGCTTCTTCAGATACAATCACTAATGCCGCTTGACGCTTCTGAATATTTTGAATGACTGTACCTTCTCCTGCAGTCACTTTTCCTGCACGCATTGCTAATCCGAGCATATTTAACGCTTGTTTAACTTTCATTTTTCAACGCCTCTCGACGAACTGTATAAATGAGTTGATCATAAATTTCTGCTGGTACTTTCGCTTTTAATTGCTGTTCAATGGAATGATTTTGACGAGCTTTTTCCACAGCTTCTTCCGTTTTCTTAATATAAGTTCCACGACCTGATGCTTTTCCTGTCAGATCGACGAATACTTCTCCGTCTTTCGTACGAACGATACGGATCATTTCTTTTTTCGGAAGTTGCTCGCCTGTTGCAGCACATTTACGTAATGGAACTTTTCGTTTACTTGTCATGTTGCTCATTCCTTTCTATTAATCTTCTTTTTCAACTACTTCTTCTGCATCTTGCTCTAACACTTCTTCTGCAAGTGATTCTTCTTCGAGAAAATCTACTTCCTCTGTGTCAAAAAAGCCTTCAAGTTCATCAGAAACCTCTTCAAAAGCTTCCTCTAATGTTGCTGTTTCTTCTTCGGGTAAAGCAACCGGAGGATATACTCCTAACTCTCGAGCGTCTGTTTCACTTTTAATATCGATTTTCCATCCTGTTAACTTTGCTGCAAGTCGAGCGTTTTGACCACGCTTTCCAATCGCAAGTGATAACTGGTAATCTGGTACGACAACTGTCGTTGAGCGTTCTTCTTCGTCGACTGCTACGTGTAACACTTCTGAAGGGCTTAATGCATTTGCAACAAATACTGCCGGGTCTTCTGACCATTCAACAATATCGATTTTTTCCCCACTTAATTCATCAGAAATCGCTTGAACACGTGCTCCACGCGAACCGACACATGAACCGACAGGATCGACCTGTTCATCTGCTGTATAAACAGAAACTTTTGAGCGGTCTCCTGCTTCACGCGCAATTGTTTTAATTTCAACAATTCCATCATAAATCTCAGGAACTTCCATTTCAAATAATCGACGTAAAAGACCTGGGTGTGTTCGTGAAACGAATACTTGAGGTCCACGTGATGTACGTTCTACTTTTGTGATATATACTTTAATTCGATCATGTGGCTCATATGTTTCTGTAGGAATTTGTTCACTTTGCGGTAATACTGCTTCCACACGACCGAGGCCGACATATAAGTTACGTGCGTCAAAACGTTCAACGACACCGTTAACGATATCTTCTTCACGATCGACATATTCCTCATAAATAATTCCGCGTTCAGCTTCACGCACTCGTTGTGTCACGACTTGTTTTGCTGTTTGAGCAGCAATTCGACCGAAATCTCGTGGAGTTACTTCTTGCTCAACGATATCTCCTAATTCATAAACCGGATTAATATCGCGAGCTTCTTCTAAATCTAACTCTAATCGGTCATCTTCCACTTCCTCAACAACTTCTTTACGTGAGAAAACTTCAATAATTCCTTTTTCTAAATCTAAATTAATTCGAACATTTTGCGCTTGATTGAAGTTTCGCTTATAAGCAGTAATTAATGCTGCTTCAATCGCTTCTACTAATACGTCTCGTGAAATTCCTTTTTGTTGTTCTAACGCATTCAATGCATCGAGTAGATCGCTACTCATGTGTATCACTCCTACTTTGTTCTATAGATATTAAAAATCGATGGCAAGTCGTGCTAAGGCAATTTTATCTTTGTCGATTACAACATCTAATTTTCTCGTTTTAATTTTAATTGTTACTGTTACTTGTTCTTCTTCATTTTGGATTAAATATCCTTCAAACTCTTTCATTCCATCAATTGGTGCATATGTTTTAATAAATACATATGAGCCGACTGCATTTTCTAAATCTTTTTCTGTTTTTAATGGACGTTCGGCTCCTGGTGAGGAAACTTCTAGAAAATAGTTTTGCTCAATCGGATCATCTTCATCAAGTGCATCGCTTAACTTTTCGCTAACGAGTGCGCATTGATCGATGTCGATATTCCCTTCTGGTGTATCTACGTAAACGCGTAAAAACCAATCTTGACCTTCTTTTACAAACTCTACATCTACAAGTTCTAAGTTGAGTTCTTCAACGATTGGCTCTGTTAATTGCTGTACTTGATCCGTCACCTTTGTCATACAAAAACCTCCTTGAATATGAATAAATCGTGTATAGAACAACAGAAAAGAGTGGGCAAGACCCACTCTTTCGGCGCATTCCTATCACAAAAGTTGTCTCTATCATATCATACCGACTAGCGCGGTGCAAATATGACTCTCTTTGTCACTAAGTATTCAAATCAAAAATACTTAACTGGTTCGATTCAGGCAT
>JASKZX010000149.1 GCA_030147435.1 Savagea sp.
GCATAAGTCATTTGAGGATAAGTTTTTAATATATAAGTGATCGCTTTACTACTTACGATAAAGCCGATTGCTACACCTAAACCAATAACGATAATGATCGGCAAGTTAAACGTTGAAAGTGCATTAATTGCAGACTCATACACACCGACACTCATCAAAATGAGTGATCCACTAATACCTGGTAAAAGCATCGCCATACTTGCAAGCCATCCTGCTAAAAACAAACCAATTCCTCGCGTAAAGTTTAATGAAGTAATTGCTAAATCATTCACTTGCACTAAACGCATCGAGCCCCAAGCGATCGCCATAAATAGAGCGACTGTGAAATGTTGCCAACGAAACATCGTTTTGACGTTTGCCTGCTTAGCAACAAAGGGTATGATACCTAAGACGAGCCCGATGAAGAAATAATACGTCGGTTCTCGGTAGTTCGTTAACAAAAAGTCAAACACACGGCTAAATATGAGTAATGCCGAGCCGATACCGAGAACGAGTGGAAGTAAAAAGGGAACGTGCTTTTTCCATTCTTTGCTGAAGAAACCGCTAATTGATTCTAAGAAACGTTCATAGATTCCTAAAATAAAAGCGATCGTTCCACCACTGACACCTGGAACTAAGTCACTAATTCCCATTAAAAATCCACGATAGAGATTTTTCCATTCCATTGATTCGTGCCTCCAAAATTCAAAATTGTTTCTTCAATAGTATAGCACTGAATAATAAAATAGAAATCTTTTATCGTGACAATTTAAATTGTTTGTTTTTTATTCAAACCTTTTTAAAGTTTCACCCGTCTAACCTAGTAGTTGGGCGTTTTCAAGAGTATTATTAAAAAGTTAGAAAGGAAGATTATATGTCCGCACAAAGCAAAAAGAAACCGGTATTTCTCGGAGTACTAAGTATTATTTTACTCGCAGTTTTAGGAACAGTTCTTGTTACTCAAACGAATTTCCTCGCTGAAAAGTCTGTAAAACTTGAAGATTTAGAGGTGAAAGAAGAGGTTGCTGCTAAAACAGAGCAAGTTCCTGGCTTCACTTTAACAAAAGAAACTTTCGATAGTGAGAAATATCCGTTTTCTGTCACGTATCCACAAACAGAAAATGAAGCATTTAATACTGCAGTAAAAAAACAAATGCATGACGTAGAACAACGTTACTTAGACAAAGTAATCGAAAAACGATTAACTGATAGTTCTGCAACAGGGGAATTAACAACAACAGTCCAACCTGTAAAAGAAAATGATGAAAATGGAGTAATCGTTATCGCAAAAGGAGCGATCAAAGGGGAAGAAACAGATGAATCTTTCCAAGAGATGCATAGTTTCCAAGTAAATAATGAAACAGGTGAACCTCTCTCTATTAACGAAGTCTTCCTCGAAGGCGAAGAAACATTACAAACTTTAGCTCAAACTGTCGAACAAGCGATTCGTACAAATGATGAAAATAAAGAACTCAGTGAAGAACCTTTATTTGAAGAACCAAAGTGGAATCATTTTTCTAACTTTGCTCTTACGGATCAGACGATTAACTTTTATTTCAATCAACCAGTAAAAGGTCAAACACCGATCGTTTCAATTAAACGTAGCGACTTAAACGACATTTTACAAGAAGAGTTTAAAGCTTATTCTGTCGATCCGACAAAGAAAATGGTTGCTCTTACATTCGATGACGGTCCAAAACCTGAAACAACAACGAAAGTTCTTGAAACGCTTGAAAAATATGATGCGAAAGCAACGTTCTTCATGCTTGGTCAACAAGTAAAAGCACACCCTGAATTAACGAAAGATATTCAATCACGTGGACATGAAATCGGGAACCACTCATGGAGTCACCCTGTATTACCTTCATTACCTGATGAGCGTATTAAAGAAGAAGTATTAAATACAAATGCGATCATTAAAGAAACACTCGGTGAAGAACCGACTGTCTTCCGTCCTCCATACGGTGCTGTCAACGATAAAGTACGTGCTCATTTAACGCACCCTGTCATTATGTGGGACGTAGATACACTCGATTGGAAACACCGTAATCCGGCACAGCTATTAGATTTCGTGAAAAAATATACGCATGACCGAAGCATCGTGTTAATGCATGACATTCACCAATCAACAGCAGACGGATTAGACCAAGTGATGCAGTTTTTACAAAACGAAGGTTATCAATTCGTTACAGTTTCTGAACTTCAAGCAGTCGAAGAAGCGGAAGAAGCATAATAAAAAGAGAAGGCGAGGAAACTATCCTCCCTTCTCTTTTTTATTATTGTTTGAAAACAGACGTACTATGTTTCGGTTGAACGCGTGCTTTCGGATCAAGATATGCTTTTGCGTGGTTGATCGCTGTCGGTGCTTCACCTAAACCTACGGCGATTAATTTTACTTTCCCATCATATGTTGCGACATCTCCTGCAGCATAAATGCCTGGAATGTTCGTTTCCATATGAGAGTTCACAACGATCGTATTACGTTCCATTTCTAAGCCCCAATCTTTAATTGGACCGAGTGATGAAATGTTTCCGTAGTTGACGATCACGTGATTTAAATCGAATGTCTCTTCTTCTCCGTCACGGCTTTTCACAGTAACTCCTGTCACTTGACCATCTTCACCGTGCAGTGCATGTACTTGACGTGATGTTTTTACATCAACTGTCGACTCCATTAACTGGTTGACACTCGTCTCATGCGCACGGAATTTATCACGACGGTGAACGAGCGTTACTTTTTTCGCGACTTCCTCTAACATAAGTGCCCAGTCTACTGCTGAGTCTCCTCCACCGCACACTAATACTTCTTCATCTTTAAATTTCTGAAGATCTGGCACACTATAATGAAGTGATTTTCCTTCAAACTCTTCTTCATTATCAACACCTAACTTACGTGGTTGGAAAGCGCCAATTCCTGCAGTAATTAAAATCGTTTTCGTTAAATGCTCGCCTTTATTCGTTTTTAAGACGAAATGATCGTCTTTTTTCTCAAAAGACTCTACCGTCTCTTCTAAACAAATTTCAGGATTTGCAAACTCGGCTTGTTCTACTAAGTTATTCACGAAATCTTTCGCTAAAATTTTAGGGAACCCACCGATGTCATAAATATATTTGTCTGGATATAACTCCATGAGTTGTCCTCCGAGCTGTGGAAGGCTATCAATGATACGTACAGACATTTCTCGCATTCCTGCATAAAATGTTGAGAATAAGCCTGTAGGACCTCCACCAATAATCGTAATATCAACGATTTCTTTCGTCATAATGTTTTCCACTCCTAGTTATTAAATTACTACCTCGATGAGAAATGTTCTCTCTTTCTTATTATGTACTACTTTTGTGAGAAATTCATATAATTTGTTTGAATATCATCTTTTTTTCTTTGCTTTTTTTCAAAATTTGCAGAATAATAGAATAGATTCATAATTTATTAAAGGACTGATTCTATGACACTTACATTCGAACAATACGAATATGTTCGTCCAAATATGGATGAGCTTGAAAAACAATATGAACAACTCCTCGAAGAATTTCGTCAAGGAGATTCAGTAGAAGCACAGAGCGAAACGATGGAGAAAATTAATGCACTCGCTGCGGACTACTCTACACAAATGAACTTATCGTACATCCGTTCATCCATTGATACGAATGATGAATTTTATCAAAAAGAGCGCGAATTTTTTGACGAAGCTGGTCCTCGTTTCCAAAAATTAACGACAGCTTACTATAAAGAGTTAATGAACACTCCTCATCGCGCCGCATTAGAAGAAAAATGGGGTACGCAATTATTCGCTTTAGCAGAATGTGAGATCCGCTCATTTTCTGAAGAAGTGATGCCTCTTTTACAAAAAGAAAATAAATTAACGTCAGAATATGCAAAGCTCGTCGCTAGTGCACAAATTGAATACGATGGAAAAACATATACACT
>JASKZX010000156.1 GCA_030147435.1 Savagea sp.
GCTCCTAATGCATCAAAAAAGGCACGTAGTGTTGAATATGCAAATAAAGGAAGTAAGCCGACAGCCATTCCGACTAAATAATGAAACGCAATTGGTCGAACTGCTGCATCAAGCGACATATTGTTTAAAATACTCGGTACGAGTAAAAAAATAAAAATGGCAACGATAATACTCAATGTAAGAGAGACGTATAAACCTTGTTGGACAGATGGACGTACCGCATCGTGTTTTTTGCCTCCGATATAGTGGGCAATAATCGGTGTTAATCCAGTTAAAATCCCAGCAAACCCTGTAAAAACAGGTGTCCATAAAGCACTGCCGATGGCAACACCAGCAAGATCGATTTGCCCGTACCGCCCAGTCATTAGCACATCGAAAAAAGTCATTAAAAATAAGGCGAGTTGTGTAATTAAAATCGGTCCGACAATTTTCCGGAGTGTACTCGCTTTTTGTTTCATCGGAATCGCTTGTTGCATGAAATAAACTCCTTTTTCTTTCGTTTTCTCTATTATACATGAGATGTATAATAGAGGGGGGATAGGATGAAAGAGAAGAAAAATGTTTGTTACAAAAAATGAAACAAACGAAAGGGGGATTTTCTGCTATAATGACGAATGGATATGATTAAAAATGAAGAGGTGTCACTATGGCTCAGCCAACTATCGTTTTAACCGGTGGTGGAACGGCAGGTCACGTTTCAGTCAATGAAGCGCTCATTCCTGTGTTTACATCACGTGGTTACGACGTTCACTATATCGGCTCCTATGACGGAATCGAAAAAGATTTAATCGATGGTCAATATGAAGGAGTTACGTATCATGCAATTTCTAGCGGAAAATTACGCCGCTATTTTTCATTAAAAAATTTCACAGACCCATTTCGTGTATTAAATGGAATCGGTCAAGCGTATCGACTATTACGTAAATTAAAGCCGTCGATCGTTTTTTCAAAAGGAGGATTCGTCTCTGTTCCTGTTGTCATGGCAGCGAAACTTGCAAAAATTCCTGTCGTCGTTCACGAATCAGATATGACACCAGGGCTTGCGAATAAATTGTCTCTTCCTTTTGCTGCACATATTTTTACAGTATTTGAATCGACATTACAACATGTGCCTGAAGGTAAAGGTACAGCAGTAGGTGCGATCGTTAGACCAGAACTGTTCGAAGGGGAAAGAGAAAAAGGTTTATATTACGCGAACTTAAAAGGTAATAAAAAAGTCCTATTAGCTATGGGTGGCAGTCAAGGGTCTTTAGTATTAAATGAGGCAATTCGTTCAAATTTAGACCAAATGTTACAAAATTATGATATTATTCATTTATGCGGAAAAGGACACATCGATGAAGCACTTGAAGGTGTAGAAGGATATACACAGTTTGAGTATGTCACAACTGCATTACCAGATTTACTTGCGGCAACAGATGTTGCTGTAAGTCGAGCAGGGTCGAATACAATTTTTGAATTACTCGCTTTAGAAAAGCCGATGGTACTCGTTCCATTATCAGCAGCGAAAAGTCGCGGTGATCAAATTTTAAATGCGAAACGATTCGAAGAGCTTCATTTAGCAAAAGTAATTCAAGAAGAAGAGTTAAACGAACAGACATTGTCTGAAGCGTTACAGTCAGTAGCACGCGAAGAAGAGAAGATGAAGCGAGAATTAGCAAAACACTCACATGTGAAAACGCCAGAAACGATGACAGATGATATTTTATCTTATCGAAAATAACGTTCACAGTTTTGTACGATTTTCATGAATTTTTTTCGAAAATCTTTATTTTTCCTTGCTTTTTTCATTTGAAACTTCAAATTCAGCAAGAACTTAGTGCGAAACTCTTTTAGTATTGGCTTTTAAGTGCTATTATAGATGTGCACAAATCAAAAACACAATTATGCTAAATGGCAAATGTGGAGGTCATAATACATGTCGAACAATGTTGGTGCCCATCGTACCCCTTATGAATTACTATTCATGGGGCCTAACCTTGGGTATGTAGAAGAACTGTATGAAAGTTATCAAGAAGATCCAGAGTCAGTTAGTCCAGATGTAGCAGCGTTTTTTGAGGCATTCGGGTCACCTTCTTCAGCAGAAGGTGTTCAATTATCAGACGGAGGAGCATTAGGATCTGCAGATTTCAGTAAAGTACTCGCAGCGTACTCACTGATTGAAGGGATTCGTGCATTCGGTCACTTAGCAGCGGATATTTATCCATTAGGTGATCGTACACCAGATACAACACGTATCGAACCGTCATATTACGGTTTAACAGAAGAAGACTTAGCAGCGATGCCTGCAGAGTTTTTCGTTAAACATGTTCCAACATCCATTAAAACAGCACTTGAATTAGTGAACTACTTACGCGATATTTACACAGGTAAAATCGCTTATGAGTTCGGTCACTTAGTAGATGAAGAAGAGCGTGCATGGCTTCAAGAAAAAGTTGAAGACGGTAGCATGCAGCCAAACTTTACACCAGAAGAGCGTAAATATTTACTCGAGCGTTTAACACATGTTGAAGGTTTTGAGAAGTTTATTCACCGTACGTTCGTCGGTGCAAAACGATTCTCTATTGAAGGTCTTGACTCACTTGTACTCCTAATTGAAGAGTTAGCAAAACAGTCAGAAGATGCAGATGTAGAAAAAATGTTAATCGCAATGGCTCACCGTGGACGTTTAAACGTTTTAACACACAACTTATACAAGCCATACGAAATGATGTTTGCTGAATTCGCAGGTGTACCACCAGAGCCATTTTTACCAGAAGACGGCTCACTCGAAGTAACGAGCGGTTGGTTCGGCGACGTGAAATATCATATGGGAGCACTTTACAAAGGTGAAAAGATGGACCGCTTCTTAGCGTATAACCCATCACACTTAGAAATTGCAAACCCTGT
This sequence comes from Savagea sp., assembly GCA_030147435.1. Lineage (GTDB taxonomy): Bacteria > Bacillota > Bacilli > Bacillales_A > Planococcaceae > Savagea. The sequence goes on from JASKZX010000156.1 coordinate 2,890, forward strand.
TATCGCAGGTCAAACACGTGCAGCGCAAGAAGATACGTCACAACCAGGACGTCCAACACGTGATGAAA
>JASKZX010000183.1 GCA_030147435.1 Savagea sp.
TCTATCAAGGGGAAAACTATTATACGAAAGACAATGTATTAGTTTCTGATCAATTACGTGTTAAAAACATTCCACCGCGTCCTGCCCTTGAAGAAAGTGTAGATGTAATTTTTGAGTATGACATTAACGGGATGATTCGGGTGACGGCCGTGTTAAATAGTACGGGGGAAGTTTTTGAAGAAGTGATTGAATCCCAGCACGGTGTCATGGATGAGGAAGAGAAGTCGTTTGCAATCCAACGGATGGAAAAAGAAGAAGAAAATGCTCTTCTTTTAGAACATGTGAAGCAAGGGATATACCGCGCGAGAAAATTACAGCCGACTTTATCTGAACGAGACGCTCTTCAAGTCGAACAATATATTGACCGAGCAGAACGAGCGATACAAACGGGGAATGAAGAAGAATTACGCGCAGCGGATCGTCAATTAATAGAATTTATATTAGAACAGATCGATTAAAGGAGGGACGTCAATGAGCCTTCAACAGTTAAAAAGCCAACATCCGTATGAGTTGTTTCAAGTGACAGAGACGACGAGTGCGACTGATTTAAAGCGGACCTTTTATCGTTTGTTGCGGAAGTATCCGAATGAGACCCATCCGGAAGAGTTTATTTATTTGCAAGAGACGTACGACGCTTTAGTAGAAGAGCTTGAAAGTGGTGCATTTTCTTCGAGAGAACCGGCTCCTTCGTATGAGACGTATGAATATGAAGAGATCGAAGAACGAGAAACGAAGACACGTACGCGGACGCGTTCTCCGATTGAATGGTCAGAAGAAATTGACCTCTTAATGGCAAATGGGCATTATGACCGCGCATTACGAGAAGCGCGACATATGCGCGAGACGTATTCAGCGGATGCATTTACGTTTCATTATTACTTAGATAAATTAATTGAAGTCGGCCCGCTCAATCCGACGTATACACAAGATATGGACGAGTTGTTTCAAAGTATTTTATATCAACCGCGTCAATTGTCGAGCGATTATTTAATAGCCTTATTAATGTATATTGAATTGTCGCCTGCTTTACCTTCAGGAGAAGATGGACGTCTCGTCGCTTTAAATCATATTGAGTTTATGTCTGTCACTTCAGATGAAGCAAATAACGTCTATGATCACTTAATGACGGTCCTTCGTCAGTATGAAGTACCAGCGGAAGTACGTTTTGCGTTTCGTCGTGTAGCTGAAATATTCGAACCATTCGATGCACGATTCGGCCCATTAGGTCAAACGTTTTATCCGGATGCAGAACATACGTATGAAACAGAACAATACCCGGAAGAAAGTGATGATTATGAGACGTCGTGGGAGGAACGCGAACAATCCGCAGAAGAAGACCCTTATAGTTTCATCGGAATGGTCGTTTTCGCATTTATTTTGAGTGCGATGTTTACTCCGATTGTCGGGATTATCGCAGGGATTTATATTCATATTAAACGGATTCCGATTTGGATGTACATTTTCGGTATTGCGATATGGGGCATCATCGGGATTGTGACATTGATGGTACTCGGTACTATTATAGGATTTATTTTCGGTTAAGGGTGATCGTATGAGTCGAGAACAAGTATTAAAAGAAGCATTAACAGAGTTACATGACCTTGTCGGTTTGCATGAAGTGAAGCGTTCGATCGAAGCGTTAATGGTTGAGATGAAAGGGCGCGAAAAAGCACGCGCAGTGCATGACCGAAAAGATGACCGCACGTCGTATCATATGATGTTATCAGGTGATGCAGGGACGGGGAAAACAGTCGTTGCACGGATCATTTCAAAAATTATGTACGGAGCGGGCATTTCTCGCACAGATCAATTTTTAGAAGTGGATCGTGCCGATCTCGTCGGACAATTCGTCGGGGAAACAGCACAGAAGACGAAGCGATTAATTGAAAAAGCGCGCGGCGGTGTATTGTTTATCGATGAAGCGTATGCGCTCGTCGGCAGTGGTCAAGACTTCGGCCAAGAAGCGATCAATATTTTAATTAAGGCGATGGAAGATGAGCGCGACGATTTAATTATTATTTTCGCCGGGTATCGCGCGGAGATGCGAGAGCTTCTTCGAATGAATGAAGGGTTCCGTTCGCGCATTCCGTATCATTTCGTTTTTCCGAATTATACACCGTCAGAACTTGCGCAAATTATCGTCCGTATTTTACGGAGTCGCGATTTCGATTGTTTCGACATTTTACGTCCGTTAAAAGATGCGGTCACGCGAGCGGTTCGTCAAGGAAGTGTTGAAGGAAATGGTCGTTGGGCGCGTAACCAAGCAGAAAAAATTATTAAAGCGCACTATACGCGGCTCGGAAAAGGGGAGGAAGATGCTGAACCTTTTGCGCTCACACGAAAAGAAATTGACGCAACATTTCATGACGAATTAACGGGACGGAATGAAGATATCGACGGTTTACGAGCGATTGCAGAAGAAGCGTATGAAGAGTTGCACGGATTGATCGGACTCGATGCGTTAAAAAAACGTGTGACGAGTCTTATGCGTTGGATGGCGATCGAACATGAACGTATGAAGGCGGGACTCCATCATCAACCGCTCGTCATGCATATGGCGTTTACAGGTCCACCCGGTACAGGGAAGACAACTGTCGCCCGTATTATCGGGAAATATTTGTACGGGCTCGGCATGTTGTCATCGAGTACGTTTATCGAAGCGGACCGGTCCGATTTAGTCGGGCGTTATATCGGAGAGACAGAAGAGAAGACGATGAAGCTCATTGAGCGCGCAGACGGGGGCATTTTATTTATTGATGAAGCGTATGCCCTTGCAGGCGATGGGAAAGATTTTGGCCGTCAAGCGATCGATACGCTCATTAAAGAGATGGAAGAGCGGAAACATCGGATGATCGTCATTTTAGCCGGTTATACAGATGAGATGGATTCGTTGTTTGCAATGAACCCCGGACTCCGTTCGCGCGTTCCGTATACAGTAGAGTTTCCGCCGTATCGCGCGACTGAGCTCGTCGAGATGATGAAGTTACAATTAGAAAAAGAATCGTTCACGTGGGACGAAGCAGCCGAACGGACGATGATCGACAAAGTTACGCGTGCATATAACCAAGGAAATGTCGAAGGAAACGGACGTTGGGTGCGCAATCAAGTTGACCGTTTACGTGTTGCGCAAAGTAACCGATTGTTTATAGAACGGAAGAAGAACGACTACTTAGAAGACGAATGGAAAGAACAATTACAACGACTAACAGCAGCTGACTTTCAGCATGCATTTCAATAAAAGGAGCGAATACAATGGGAATTATCGGAATTGACTTAGGAACGACGAACTCGGCCATGGCTTATTATAAAGACGGAAAAGCATCGATTGTTGTGAATGACCAAGACCAACGAACGACACCGTCTGTCTATCAAGTGAAACCGAATGGGGAAGAAATTATCGGACTTTCTGCAAAAAAAGGTGCCGCGACGTTTCCGAACCATACCGTGCTTGAAGTGAAACGTTTAATGGGAACCGGTGAAGATGTAGAGATTGAAGGAAAAACGTATCGCCCGGAAGAGATTTCATCGAAGTTTTTACGTTATTTAAAAGATAGCGCCGAAGAAAAGTTAAATATGAATATTACCGAAGCGGTCATTACAGTCCCTGCGTATTTTACAGACGCACAGCGAAAATCAACGCGTGATGCAGGAGAGCTTGCAGGGTTAAAAGTAGAGCGCATTATTAACGAGCCGACTGCAGC
>JASKZX010000179.1 GCA_030147435.1 Savagea sp.
CGCTCAACAGAGTATGCGTCAGATACAGCAAAAGGATTCGAAGTACCAATTATGCACGTAAACGCAGATGATCCGGAAGCAGTTATCCTTTCTGCACGTCTCGCATTCGAGTATCGTGAGAAGTTCGGAAAAGATATTTTAATCGACTTAATCGGATACCGTCGTTACGGACATAACGAAATGGATGATCCATTCGTAACGAACCCAATGATGTATCACATCGTTCACGAACATCCAACAGCACGTGAAATTTACGGAGAGCGTCTCGTTCAAGACGGTTTAATGACAAAAGAAGAAGTAGACCAGTTAGACGAAGACGTATACGCAATTATGCAAAAAGCATATGACCGCGTAAAAGAAGAGTCAAAAGATGCAGAACCAGTTTCTAATGAGACACCAGAGTGGGTTCTTAAAGGAATTGAGCCAGGTATTGAAACAGGTGTAGAAGAAGAACGTTTACGTAAGATGAACGAAGAACTTCTCACATACCCTGAAGACTTTACGATTTTCCGTAAGTTAGATCGTATTTTAAAACGTCGTGCACTTCCATTTGATAACCCTGAAAAAGGGAAAGTTGATTGGGCACACGCAGAACAGCTTGCTATCGGTTCATTACTTCAAGATGGACACCCAGTTCGTATGACGGGTCAAGATATCCAACGTGGTACATTCGCACACCGTCACCTCGTGTTACACGATGAAAAAACAGGTGAAGAACATATTCCACTCCACCATATTAGTGGCGCAAACGCATCATTCGATGTATATAACAGTCCACTGACAGAATTCGGAGTTGTTGGATATGAATTCGGTTATACGTTAGAAAATAAAAAAGCACTTACGCTTTGGGAAGCGCAATATGGAGACTTCGCAAACATGGCACAGCCAATGTTTGACCAGTTCATCTCTGCAAGCCTTTCAAAGTGGGGTCAACAATCAGGTCTTGTGATGACATTACCACACGCATATGAAGGCCAAGGACCAGAGCACTCAAGTGCACGTTTAGAGCGTTTCTTACAATTAAGTGCAGAAAATAACTGGACAGTAGCAAACATGTCAAGCGCAGCAAACTACTTCCATATTTTACGCCGACAAGCAGCAATTCTCGGAACAGAAGCAGAGCGTCCGCTCGTCATCATGTCTCCGAAATCACTTTTACGTCATCCACTTGCAGCAGTAGATGTTGAAGACTTAACAGAAGGTTCATTCCAGACAGTGATTGAAGAACCACGTACTGGACATAACCCGAAAAAAGTTGAAAAAATCTTATTTGCAAGCGGTAAAATGGCACTTGATCTTGCAGAACGTATCGAAAAAGAAGGAAAAGATGAGTTCGAACACTTACACATCGTACGTGTAGAACAGCTTTATCCATTCCCACAAGAGCGTATCGAAGAGATCATTAAGAAGTTCCCTAAAGTGAAAAAGCTCGTATGGGTTCAAGAAGAGCCACAAAACATGGGATCATGGTCATATGCTCTTCCATATTTACTCGACATTGCCGATGGCGATTTAAAAGTGAAATATGAAGGACGTATTAAACGTTCAAGCCCATCTGAAGGAGACGGAGCTTCACATAACCGTGAGCAAGAGCGTATCATTACAGAAGCGCTTGATGACTAATTTTTAATCAGAATGAGAAAAACTGTACAACGCCTCGTGCGTTTAAATTCTTGAGGAGGAATTCAAAGTGGCAGACATTATCGTACCTGAATTAGCAGAAACTATTACTGAAGGTGAAATCGCTGAATGGATGAAACAGCCAGGTGAATATATCGAAAAAGGTGAAGTCATCGTTGACCTTGAAACAGACAAAGTAAACGTTGAAATTATCTCTGAAGAAGCAGGAGTCGTTCAAGAGCTTTTATTCGAAGAAGGAGACGTTGTTGAAGTCGGACAAGTTATCGCACGTGTCGACGAAACAGCTTCTGCAGGAGATGCACCAGCTCCAGCACCAGCGAAAGAAGAAGCACCAGCTGAAGAACCAAAACAAGAAGCGGCACCAGCTCCAGCAAAAGAAGAAGCGCCAGCACCTGCGGCAACTTCTGAAGAAGAAGGAGACGTTATCGCAAGCCCAGCAGCACGTAAATTAGCACGTGAAAAAGGGATCAACCTTGCAGACATTTCACCAGTAGATCCAATGGGTCGCGTACGTGTTCAAGACGTTGAAGCACATGCACAACGTCCAGCAGGCGGAGCAGCACCAAGCGGAGATGCAACAGCAGCACTTCAAAACTTACTCGGTGGCGAAAATGAGCGTATTACACGTGAACCAATGTCACGTATGCGTAAAACGATCGCAAAACGCTTACTTGAAGTAACACAAGAAAAAGCAATGCTTACAACATTTAACGAAATCGACATGACGAATATGATGGACTTACGTTCACGTAAACGTGATGAGTTCGAAGAGCAGTTCGGCGTACGTCTCGGATTCATGTCATTCTTCACAAAAGCTGTTGTAGCAGCACTTAAAAAATACCCATACGTTAACGCAGAAATTGATGGCGATGACGTATTACTCAAAAACTACTACGATATCGGTATCGCAGTATCAACACCAACAGGACTCGTTGTTCCTAACGTGAAAGATGCAGACCGTAAAAACTTTGCTGAAATTGAAAAAGATATCCGTGAATTAGCACTTAAAGCACGCGATAACAAATTACAGTTAAGCGATATGGTTGGCGGATCATTCACAATTACAAACGGTGGAGTATTCGGATCACTCTTCTCAACACCAATTATTAACGGTGACCAAGTAGCGATCCTCGGAATGCACACAATTAAAAACCGTCCAGTAGCTGTTGGCGACAATATCGAAATTCGCCCAATGATGTACGTGGCGCTTTCATACGACCACCGTATTATCGACGGAAGCGACTCAGTTGGCTTCTTAAAGACAGTAAAAGACTTAATCGAAAACCCAGAAGACTTATTATTACAAGGGTAATTGATACAATAGAAAGACCGGTTGGCTTTGCCAACTGGTCTTTTTTCAATGAAAGATAAGAGGAGATTGTATGTTAACAACGAAACATTTACAACTGCGTCCAATTCAGCGAGAAGATGCAGCAACATTGTATCGAATTTGGCAAGATCCCGCAGTCGCGCGTTATTTAAATATAGGAACATTGCGAAGTGTTGAAGAAACAGAAGATTTAATCGTTTTTTTAATCGAGTCGACATATGTAAAGCGTTATACGGTTTTATATGAAGGAAATATTATCGGAACAGCAGGGTTTAATACGTGGAATATTCAAGATGAAAGTACAGAAATCGGATATGACTTATCTTCTCACTATTGGCGACGCGGATTCGGTACAGAAGTCGTTCAATGGCTAGTAGAAAAGGCAGTGAGTGAAGGGATGACGTCTATTCGTGCAGCAATTGATGAAAGGAATACCGCATCTTTAAAACTCGTGCAAAAATTAGGGTTTCGATTTTATGAAACATTTGAAGAAGAAGGTATTCGTTATTCGGAATATCGTTATGAAATATAGTCGATTTTTTCAAAGTGAAATGATATGATAAAGAAGAAAGAAAGGGTGACGACATGCATTTTACAAAGTGGGAAACACGTGATGCAATTCGCCAAGTAACTTGTGTACATACAGATGCAGAAAAGTTTAAAGTAACTGATTGTTTAACAGTCGGTAAAACATATGATGTAAAAAATGAAACAGAAGAGTTCATTTTCATTCAAGATGACACAGGAAAAATTGGTGGATTTTTAAAGACGTATTTTAAATAAGAAGGAGCTCGGTTCATTGGAATCGAGCTTTTTGTATGGAGTGAATCAGATGAAAAGTAAAAAAGAAGAAGCTGTCGATCGTATCGTTCAAAGAGAAGGAGTCTATCGTTGTCCGATTTGTCATGAAACGCTTCAACTTTCAGCAACATCCCTTCGCTGTGAAAATAATCATTCCTTCGATTTAGCGAAACAAGGGTATGTACATTTTGCAGGAGAGACGAAAGAAACGATGTATGATGCAATTTTGTTTGAAGCGCGTCAAAATGTGTTACAAAAGACGATGTTATACGACCGCGTACAAGTGATCATTGATCAATGGCTTGAACAATTCGAATCAAAAAGTATATTAGATGTCGGTTGTGGAGAAGGAACACATACTGCTCGTTGTGTAAAAGAAGGGCGCTTCATTGCAGGTGTTGATTTAGCGAAAGATGGTATCCAACTCGCGGCGAAAACGTATCGAGGAGTAGAGTGGTTCGTTGCTGACTTAGCGAATTTACCTTATGAAAATGAATCTTTCGATACAATCCTTAATATTTTATCACCAGCGAATGAAAGAGAATTTCGCCGTATTTTAAAAGAAGAGCATCTCATTATTAAAGTCGTGCCGAATGCATATTATTTAACAGAAATTCGCCAAGCGTTTACGAATGAGGCGATTTATGATGCAAAAGAGACGCATGAACATATAAAAGAGAAATACGACGTGCTCGATGCTGAAGTCGTCAATGAAAAAGTCCCTTTCACTCAAGACGATTGGGCAAATCTCGTGCAAATGACACCACTTTCATGGCATGCAGATGCGATGACAGTGATGGAGTTTTTAGAAAGCGCACCAGCTACTGTGACGATCGATGTGACGGTCTATGCGTTACGAGTGAAACGATTTGCGAACGAAGAGGTAGTATAGTAAAATAGAAATATATGCGCAGAGAAGAGATGAGTAAAATATACTTTTTTTCAGAGAGCTCCGGTACGGTGAGACGGAGTAAAAAGTGTATTTGAACATGGTCTCAGAGCGCCTTTTTTCGAGCGTAAATGTAAGAAAAAAGCGGTAGCGACCGTTATCTCGCCTAATGAAGGCCCTTTTAATGGGTAAAAATAGGTGGTACCACGAGCGAATTCGTCCTATTCTCGTAGAGAGAATAGGGCTTTTTTTGTTCAATTATTGAAGGAGGAAATTACAATGACAGTAATTATCGGAGGAGCGTGGCCGTATGCGAACGGCTCACTTCACTTAGGACATTTATCATCATTACTTCCAGGAGATATTTTAGCACGTTATTTCCGTCAAAAAGGGGAAGACGTCATGTACGTTTCAGGAAGTGACTGTAACGGAACACCGATCGCTTTACGTGCAAAAGCAGAAGGAAAAACGACGAAAGAAATTGCAGATCATTATCACAATGAGTTCGTTGACACATTTAACGCATTAGGATTCACATACGATTGCTACACACGTACAGACTCAGACTTTCACCATAAAGCAGTCCAAGATCTTTTCATGCAATTACTTGAAAAAGATTATTTATATGAAAAAACAGTACAACAAGCTTATTGCGAACACGATGAGCAATTTTTACCGGACCGTTACGTAGAAGGAGAGTGTCCAGAGTGTGGTGCAGATGCGCGAGGAGATCAATGTGAAGTTTG
>JASKZX010000016.1 GCA_030147435.1 Savagea sp.
GCATTACTTACACCGAGTAAGTAATCTTTATGGTGGATGAAGACCATTGGTTGATCTTCCGCGATAATTTGTTGTACTTCTTTATAGATAGCAAGACGTTTTTCTGGATCTGTTTCTTGACGTCCTTCATCGAGTAAACGGTCGACTTCAGGATTTTCATAAAATGAACGGTTTCCTGGGTCTCCTTTGTTTTTCGAGTGGAATAATGCATAAAGACCGTAGTCTGCATCTCCTACTGGGTTACTCCAGCCGAGGATGTACATATCGTGTTCCCCTTGTGCTGTTTTATCGAGGAATGCTCCCCACTCCATTTGTTCGATCGCAACATCAATATTGAGTTGCTTTAACTGGTTTTGAAGATAAATTGCAGTATCGACACGTTGCTGCTCATCGTTCGTCCAAATTGTCGTTTTGAACCCGTCTTCAAGACCTGCTTCTTTTAACAATTTTTTCGCTTCATCAAGATTTGCTTTCATCGGTTTTAAATCTTCATCAAAGCCGAATGTATCTGGTGACAAAGGTCCTGCAGCTGGTGTACCGAACCCGTCATAGATACCATCGATAATTTCATCTAAGTCTACTGCTAATGCAACTGCACGGCGCACTTTCGGATCATCAAACGGTTCTTTTTCTGTATTGAATCCGATGTATGAAATACTTGAAGATGTTTTTTCTAACACTTCAGCATTTCCGCTTGCGTTGATTGCACTTACTTCGTTTGAAAGTACAGGGTCTGTTACGTGAACGTAACCACCTTCTAAGTCGGCATTACGTGTCGTACTTTCAGGACTTACTTTGTACGTGACTGTATCGACATGTACTTTGTCTCCCCAATAATCGTCATTACGCTCGATTTTCACTTCATCTCCAGGTGTCCAAGAAACGAATTTGAAAGGTCCTGTTCCAGCCGCTGCTTTAGCAAATGCTGAACCTGCAGGCTTTCCTTCTTCCATTAGTTTGTAATCTTCTTCGATTAACTTCGGACTAATGATCGCACTACCATCATGTGATAAGTGAGCGAGAATCGGTGCGAAAGGATATTCTGTTTTAATACGTACCGTATGGTCATCGACAACTTCTACTTCCTCAATCATTTCAAAATAAGAGAAAACAGGAGCTGCTACTTTTTCATCTAAAATACGATCTAATGTTGCTTTTACTGCTTCAGCTGTAAAAGGTTCTCCGTCGTGGAATGTAACCCCTTCTTGTAATTCAAATTCCCACGTCGTATCATCGATCGCTTCCCAAGACTTTGCAAGTTGTGGTTGTAAATTGTTGTCGTCATCACGTGTTAATAATGTTTCATACATTTGTGAACGAACGACTGATGAAGGAACGTCGTTAGAACCAGCAGGATCTAATGACTCCGCATCAGCACTTACGGCTAATACGAGATCTCCTCCTTCTTTTGCTTCTTTATCTCCTGTATCGTTTTTATCGTCTCCGCCTCCGCCACATGCGACGAGTACGAGTGAAAGTACAGCGAATAAAGAAACGAAAAATGCACGTTTTAATGTTGACATTGTTTCCATTCCCCCTTCAATTACTTTTAGAATAGTGAAAAAACTGTAACAGTATGTAAAATACTACCACAGTTTTTTCGAAGTGACAATGAAGTTTTTAGAAAATTTGATTTATACGAACTATTTACTCAACAAACTCAACATTTTCGATTTTGTAGTGAGCAGAACCATTCATCCAAAATCCATCAATTTTGTTTGAAAGTCCTGTAAGTGCTGCTTGGTGTAAAATGTAAACCATCGGTGCATCTTCAATTAAGATTTCTTGAACTTCTGTATAAAGAGCGAGTCGTTTTTCTTCATCGATTTCTTGACGTGCTTCATCGAGGAGACGGTCGACTTCTTCATTTTCATAAAACGTACGGTTACCAGAAGCTCCTTTATTTTTCGAGTGGAACAATTGTGTTAAGAAGTAATCCGCGTCCCCAACAGGGTTAGATAAACCGAGGATAAACATATCGTGTTCTCCTTGGGATGTTTTCTCTAAATATGCTCCCCATTCCATCGACTCGATTGCCACGTCAATATTTGCTTCTTTTAATGCTTGTTGCAAGTACACGGCTGTTTCTGTTCGTTGTGGACTATCGTTTGTCCAAACAGTCGTCTTAAATCCATCTTCATATCCTGCTTCTTTTAAAAGTTCTTTTGCTTTTTCCACATCATAAGGAAGTGGTTTCATTTGGTCGTTGTAACCGAATACTTTCGGTGCAAGTGGTCCGACAGCAGGACGACCGAATCCGTCGTAAATACCGTCGACAATTTCTTCTGTATTAATGAGCATTGTGACTGCTTGACGAACTTTTGGATCGTTAAACGGTTCTTTTTCTGTATTAAATCCGATATACGATAAAGAATCTTCTTCTGTCACATTGACAGTTCCGAAATCTCCATTTTCAATTAATTTCACTTCGTTCGGTTGAAGAGGCTCAATAATGTGAGCATGACCTGTTTCAAGTTCTGCAAGACGTGTTCCGCTTTCAGGAATGACTTTAAATGTCGCTCCTGCTACTTTGGCAGGCTCTCCCCAATAGTCTTCATTTTTCGTTAATTGAATTTCATTTCCTGGATCCCACGATTCAAAGACGAAACGACCTGTACCGATAGGACCTGCTGCGATGACAGAACCAGGCGTTTTGCCTTCTTCGATTGCTTCATAATCTTTATCGATTAGCGCTGGACTCACCATAGCGCCAACTGGGTGATTGAAATGAGCAACGAGTGGTGCGAAAGGATATTCTGTTTTAATTTGTACGGTATGTTCATCGACGACGATGACATCTTCGATGACTTCAAAAATAAAGGCACGTGGTGCAGCGACTTTAGGATCTAAAATACGCTCGATATTCTTTTTCACTGCTTCTGCGTTAAAATCTTCCCCATCGTGGAATTTTACTCCTTCTTGTAGTTTAAATTCCCATGTCGTATCATCGATTGCTTCCCAGCTTTTTGCAAGAGCGGGTACAATTTCTCCATTTTCATCTTGTGTTACAAGGTTTTCGACAATATTCGTTAAAACGACAGCAGAAGGTACGTCTGTTGCAATATG
>JASKZX010000031.1 GCA_030147435.1 Savagea sp.
GTTAACTCTTCTAAACGTTCATTCAACATTTCATGTTGCGCTTTCACTAATTGTTGAACGTCTTCATCTTCTGAATCAATGAGTCCTTTAATTAATTTGACCGCTTCCACATATTCTTCTCGCTTCTCATGTTTATCTACTTCTTTCATCGTCTCTTCTAACACATTCAACAAGTTGAGCTGTGGTTCAATCGATTGACGGTAATTGCGCATCCATCCTCGCTCATCAATCCGCTCTAATTCAATCCATGCTTCTTCATAAGCGCGTAAATCACCTTTTTCCCACGCACGAGTTAGATCTTGTTGTAAATACAACAACTTTCTCGCTAAGACGAACACGTCACTCGAAGAGATATCTTTTACTTCTTTTAATTGACGTTCAACAGCTTCAAAATCTTCCTCTTTTAACGATTGAATAATACTTTCTTCTGCTTCTGCTGAATTTGTAAACCACGTCAGTTCATCAAAAGAACAACCGACTAAAAGTAGTGTGACTAAAGCAATGCTCATCTGTAACATTTGTCGTTTCATATCAACACCTCTTTCTTTTAGGTCTATCTTATCACTTAATAGAAAAAGTAAATAGACGATATTAAAAAAGAAAGGAGTTTTCTTATGTTAGGTATTACACAATCGATCGAATGGCTCGAAAAAGAGAAGCCTAAAACATGGAATCATTCCTCTTCCTCACCTTCAACTTCATTTGGCGACTTACTATTAGCAAAAAAACGACGCCCGATGACCGACTTCATAAAAAAACATAAACGACTTTCTCATATAGAAAATAAGACGTCTATGGAACAAAAAAAGCAATTTATCAAACGCACACGAGAAATCGAATTAATGCTCGTTGAACAACGTTTACCAAGTGTCAATAATGAATTAGAACGTCTCCGTTTAATCGGTGAACTACGTTACTTCCAATCAATGAAATAAGGTTCGTTTTCAAAAGACAAAACCAGTACCCACTTATTTAAAAATAAATGGATACTGGTTTTTATTTCGCTAAGTTTGCCCTTAGCTATTTTCGATTATTGATGTTTTTTCAAAAGATCCATCGCAGCATCAAAGTCTTTTTCAATCGCTTCATCTTTTTTATACGTCTTCTTACTTACGAGAATCGTTACGAGTAAGTTTGCAAAAAATGCTGGAATAATACCGTAAATCGTAAACCATCCACCGAGTGACTCCAGTGACGGCCAGACGAATGCGACAACCGCTCCGACAACCATTCCGTAAATCGCACCTTTTGCCGTTAAACGACGCCAATAAAGTGATAATAAAATAATCGGTCCGAACGCACCACCGAAACCTGACCAAGCAAAACCGACGAGTGATAAAATCGATTGGCTATTCGGCCAAGCTAACGCAAGGGCAACAAGTGTAACGATCAATACCGCAACACGCCCGAGCAATACGTAGTAACGATCAGATTTTTCTTTTTTCGTCACCGCTTTATAAACATCTTCGACAAGTGCTGAAGACGTAACGATCAATTGAGAAGCAACCGTACTCATAATCGCTGCAAGCACTGCTGCGAGCACAACTCCTGCAATTAACGGATGGAAAACAATTTGTCCCATCACGATAAAGACCGTCTCCGCATCAATCGCATCAATTCCTCCATTTTTAGAGAAATAAGCAAGTCCTGCAAACGCAGTAAGTGATGCTCCAATTAAACTAATAAACATCCATCCCATACCGATACGACGAGCGGATTTCACTTCTTCAATCGAACTGATCGCCATAAAACGAACGATCACGTGAGGTTGTCCGAAATAACCGAGTCCCCAACCGACTAAAGAGAAAATACCGATACCTGTTAATGTCGTTACACTATCGATACTCGTTAAATAATTGTACAATGTCGAGCCAACTTCTACATCTTTCAACCAATTAAAATGATTCGGGTTTACAGATAAGACGATATCTTTTACCGATGACCAACCACCTAAATAGTAAATACTCATAATCGGAACAATAATGAGGGCTAAAAACATGATGAGGCCTTGGAAAAAGTCTGTATAACTAACGGCTAAAAATCCTCCAAACAATGTGTATAAAAGGACGACAACCGCTACAACAATAAGTCCGACGTGATAATCAAGTCCGAAAGAGCTTTCGAAAAACTTCCCGCCGGCAACCATACCGCTTGAAACGTAAAAAGTGAAGAAAACTAAGATGATTACCGCTGTCATCATTCGTAAAAATTTCGAATGATCATTCAGCCGATTTTCGAGGTAACGTGGTACAGTAATTGAATCATTCACTTCTGTATACGCACGTAAACGAGGGGCTACGAGTAGCCAGTTAAAGTAGGCACCTAGCAGTAAACCTACACCCATCCAGAGCTCTCCTGCTCCGTATAAATACACTGCTCCTGGAAGACCCATTAAGAGCCAACCGGACATATCCGCTGCTCCTGCACTAAGGGCTGTCACTCCGGGTCCGAGTGAACGTCCTCCGAGCATAAAATCATTCAAATTAGACGTTCTCTTATACGAGTACCATCCAATCCAAAGAAGTATCACCATATATGCAACGAGTGCAATGAGTTGATACAGTTGTTCTGACATACAATAAATTCCACCTTCCCGAGATACTGAGCTAA
>JASKZX010000048.1 GCA_030147435.1 Savagea sp.
TTATCGCGGAAGATCAACCAATGGTCTTCATCCACCATAAAGATTACTTACTCGGTGTAAGTAATGCGATCGAAGGATTCGATATTAACATGGCTGGAAAATATCAATTACGCGATGTGAAGTTTGTCGAATAATGATGTCTCCAGACACTAGAAGAGGATTCTTCTTCTAGTGTCTTTTTTATCTTCATTTTTTCTTCAGTTTTTTACTGACACTTTCTTCATTCCTCCTCGTTATATTAAGTAAGAGGTGAAACAATGAAACGTTTTTTATTATTCAGCACGATTTTATTTTCGATCATCATCGGATATATGTATTGGTCGGTTGATGCAACCAATGACTTGCGACTCGTCAACGAACAGCATCCCCTTCCTCGATGGATGATGCCGACAAATACGGTAACACTTTCTCCAACAGATACATTTTTAACTGCTCGAGAAATTAGAATAGACCCGGTCGTTGTTGCTCCTTTACATGAAATGATGCAACAAGCAAAAAGTGAAGGGCTTCAACATTTTATTATAAACAGTGGATATCGTTCCATTAGTGAGCAAAAAGAGTTGTTTCAACAATACGGAAAGCAACGGGCGCAACGTGCAAAACAGAGTGAACACCATACAGGACTTGCACTAGATATTGGCTCGACAAATGGTGCGATGGGAGATAGTCCAGAAGGTGCTTGGTTACAACAACACGCATGGGAATATGGGTTCGTCATGCGATATCCCGCACATAAAACGGCGATTACGAACATCCAATTCGAACCGTGGCATATTCGCTACGTCGGACTTCCTCATAGTCTCATTATGCGCGACTACGACTTCGTATTAGAAGAGTATATTCAATATTTGCAAGATCACGATTCACTAACATACGGAAACTACACCGTACAACGAATGACAAAAAGTGACTACCGTAAGTTTGTAAAAGACGTTGATCCGACTACATTTACTGCTTCACATGATGGAACCGGTCATATTATCGTAACAACAAAAAGCGCTTAACTCGTTAAGCGTTTTTGTTGTGAAAAGTTATCCACAAGTATTCTTAATTTTTTTGTCTATTTAAAGGAAGCAAACAAATGTTCAACAAAAACAAAAAACCCTTTCTCGATAATGAGAAAGGGTAAACGGTAATAACCGATATTAACGTTTTGAGAATTGTGGTTTACGACGTGCACCACGAAGACCTGGTTTCATACGTTCTTTCATACGTGGATCACGTGTTAAGAATCCTTCAGCTTTTAATGCTGGACGGTATTCTGGATCTACTTGAAGTAATGCACGTGAAATTCCGTGACGTACTGCACCAGCTTGTCCAGTGAATCCACCACCGTGAACGTTTGCGTATACATCATACGTTCCTTCAGTTTCAGTCACTTGTAATGGTGCTTTAATTAACTCATGAAGCGTTTCAAATGCGAAGTAGTCTTCAGCGTCGCGATCGTTAACGATGATTTTTCCATCACCTGGTACGAGGCGGACACGAGCTACTGACGTTTTACGACGGCCTGTGCCGAAATATTGTACTTTAGTCAAAGGTTTTCCTCCTCTTTATTAACCGCGAAGCTCGTATGCTTCTGGTTTTTGTGCTGCATGTGTATGTTCTGGTCCTGCGAATACGTGAAGCTTCTTGATCATTTTGCGACCAAGTGGCCCTGTTGGGAGCATACCTTTTACTGCAAGCTCCATCATACGCTCAGGATTTTTATCGAGCATTTCTGCTGCTGTACGCTGCTTAAGGTTACCTGTGTAACCTGAGTGGCGGTAATATTTTTTCTGTTGTAATTTGTTACCTGATAATTGAATTTTATCAGCGTTGATAACGATTACGTGATCGCCTGTATCAACATGTGGTGTGAAAGTTGGTTTATGTTTGCCACGTAAAAGTGTCGCAACTTCTGAAGCGAGACGTCCGAGCGTTTGCCCTTCTGCATCAACTACAAGCCAGTTACGCTCAACTTCGTGACCTTTTGCCATGAATGTTGTACGCATGTTCGTTCCTCCTAAATGTAAATACGAATCTGTTCCGTTTTCTCTATCCCTAAAACAATTAAAACTGTACGGGGCTTAATTGTGGGGTTATCGAAATACCAAATTATATCATACTTGTTTCATCTTCAAAAGTCAAGATATATTCCATCCTTTTCTTTGGAAATACTCAACTTTTATCATAGGTCACTTCGACGAGATATAACCCGTGTGCTGGTGCTGTTTTATTCGCCCGTGTTCGGTCTTTTGCAGCAAAGATTTCTGGTATTTCTTCCGGTTCATTCCAACCGCGACCAACTGCTAGTAACATCCCTGCAATTGTTCGTACTTGATTGTATAAAAAACCGTCCCCTTCAATCGTCATATGAATTTCTTCACCGACGCGATCGACAGTCAACTTGCGGACTGTACGTACACGATTTGTCGTCGCTGTTTTTGACGAACAAAAACTCGTAAAGTCATGTGTTCCGATAAAGTAAGTTGCTGCTTCTTTCATCCGGTCAATATCCGGACGTAATCGGTCGAGATGAACGGATTGATTTCTTTCAAAAGGGCTATGCACACGAGCGAGTGACCATTTATATAAATACGTTTTTCCTGTAGCATCAAATCTCGCATGAAAATCTGGAGATACTTCTTCGACCTGTAATACTCGAACATCTGTCGGTAGCAACGTATTTAATGCAACGACCCAACGATCATTCGGTATGGAAAAAGGTGTATCAAAATGAATCACTTGTCCAAGTGCATGAACGCCGGCATCGGTTCGACCGCTCGCAACCGAATGAATACGCGTATCTCCTTTATGCATTTTCACGAGTGCGCGGTCTACTACCTTTTGAACGGTACGACCAACAGGTTGTGATTGATACCCTTGAAAATTTGAACCGTCATAGGCAAGGATTGCTTTCATACGTTTCAATCTCTTCACCCTTTCGTACGTAACAAAAATAAAGAGAAAGCGAATAAGAAAAATAAAATGAGAACGAATGTATCACGCCACTGCCATGAAAGTTGGCGATATTTCGTTCGGCCTTCTCCTCCACGATATCCTCGCACTTCCATCGCTGTTGCTAAATCAACTGCTCGTTGGAAAGCGCTAATAAATAATGGAACGAGCAACGGAACGACAGCCTTCAATCGTTCTGTAATTGTTCCTGTACTTAAATCAGATCCACGGGATAGTTGTGCTTTTGCAATTTTATCCGTTTCATCCATTAATGTTGGAATAAATCGAAGAGATATTGACATCATTAAAGCGAGTTCATGTACAGGTAAGCCGACTTTTTTCAAAGGACCGAGCAATGATTCCAACCCATCTGTAATAGAGATCGGTGACGTCGTCAACGTTAAAATCGTCGTCACTAAAATTAGCACGAGAAAACGTATCGAAATGAAAATCCCTTGTCGAAGTCCTTCTTCATATACTTTGAACCAGCCCCACTCTAGAAGAAGAGGACCTTCTCTCGTAAAAAATATATGAATGAAAAATGTAAATGCAATTAAAAATAAAATCGGCTTTAAACCATTGAATAAAAAGCTCGGCTTTAATTGAGAAACCGCAATAATAAACAATGTAAATGCGAGTAAAATTGAATAAGTAATCGTGTTATTCGCTAAAAAAACAGCGAGAATAAATAGAAAAACAAATGTTAATTTCGCTCGCGGATCGAGGCGATGCACGAAAGAATCTCCTGGAATGTATCGACCGATAATCATTTTATCAAGCATGTGCATCACCTACCGCTCGAGCAATTTTTTTCGCTAACTGTTTTTCAGTTAACGCAACGTCTCCTAAAGAACGGCCTATTTTTTCTTCAAGGGTACGTTGGAATTTGACTGTTTGTGGTACTTCTAGTCGATAATTTTTAAGCAATTCCGAATCACTAAAAATTTCTTGTGGTGTACCTGTTTGAACAGCTGTTCCTTCATGCATAATGACGAGGTGATCTGCAAAACGTGCCGCATCTTCCATACTATGTGTAACGAGCACGGTCGTTAATCCTTTTTCTTCATGTAAACGATGAAAAAGTGCCATAATCTCTTCTTGACCTTGCGGATCGAGTCCTGCAGTTGGCTCGTCTAACACGAGAATCGATGGTTCAAATGCAAGAACTCCTGCAATCGCAACGCGACGCATTTGCCCACCTGATAAATCGAAAGGCGAAGAATGTAACACTTCTTTCGGTAACCCTAACAGTTCGACGAGTTCATGTGCTCGTCGACGCGCTTCATCTTCACTAACCCCGAAGTTCATCGGTCCGAACATAATATCTTTTTCAACCGTTTCTTCAAATAGTTGATGTTCTGGAAATTGAAAGACGATGCCTACTTCTCGGCGCACTTCTCGAAGGACTTTTCCTTTCGTCTTCGATTGAATGACGGTATCACCTACTTGTACTTGACCTGTCGTTGGGCGTAAAAGTCCATTCAAATGTAAAAGAAGTGTTGATTTCCCTGAGCCTGTATGACCAATTAACGCTGTATATGACCCGGATGGAATATGAATATTTACGTTTTCCAGTGCCTTTTTCTCAAAAGGTGTCCCAGCCGAATAGCTATAGCTTACTTCTTGAAATAAGATGTCCATAATGTATTCACCAACTCTTCTTTTGTCATTTGATCCTCAATCGAGACGCCTTCTTCACGGAGGAATTGAGACATCTTAAGGGCAAACGGTACGTCGAGACCAGCAGTTTGTAATGTTTCTTTGTTAGAGAATACTTCTTCAGGTGTACCGATATTCGCCACTTGCCCACGGTTCATTACGATTACACGATCGGCAAGAAGTACTTCTTCTAAATCATGAGTGATCGATACGACTGTTAAATCCATCTCTTCTCGCAATCGACTAACAGTTTGTATTACTTCTTGTCGACCTTGAGGATCAAGCATCGATGTCGCTTCATCTAAAATAAGTAACTCTGGATGTAACGCAATCGCTCC
>JASKZX010000049.1 GCA_030147435.1 Savagea sp.
CTTGCAACGAGTGCTGCGCCAAAATCTTCGACGTGGAATGAATTAGAAAATAACCAAGCTAAAAATAAAAACAATACCGCATTTAGTAATAAACTACTTAACCAACGCATTTCATTCACCTTCTTTCTGTAAACGATTGTACTTCTGCATAACTTCCCTTAATGTTACTAAGTTAATCGCTGGAATGATACCTTCTGGCTTTACCGCGCGCATCGATTCACCAGAGGTCATCGCATTAATAATCGCTTCTTCTGTCGCCCATACCGCACCTTCATATAAAAAGTCGCAATACTCATCATTAATTGCTTGATATGTCTGATGACTCGAAGCAACTTGTGGCACTTCTTTTTCATTTGCTGTCGAGAAAGCGAGAAAAATATCTCCAGAGCCATTTCCTCCAACTGTTCCTGTTCGTGCAACACCGAGCGTTGCACGTTTTGCTAAACGACGTAACTGATGAGGAAGAAGCGGTGCATCTGTTGCAATGATGACGATAATCGATCCTCTATCATCTTTTTTCACAACATCTTTTGGCATCTCTTTACCGACTGGAACACCTGCAATTTGAAGCCACGGACGGCGACCGAAATTTGATTGAACGAACACTCCGACAGTATACGTTTGATCATCTACCGTCACGATACGGCTCGATGTCCCCGAACCACCTTTAAAATCGTATGTAATCATTCCTGTACCACCGCCGACATTTCCTTCAGCAACCGGACCGGATGTGGCCCGTTGTAAGGCGCGAAACACATGCTCTTCTGTCACATGCATCCCGTGGATATCGTTTGTCACCCCGTCGTATGTTTCTGCAATGATAGGCATCGACCAGAGATGCTCGTTCGTATAAGCTTCTCGATGACGCTCAAACATCCACTTTGTCGTCGCATGATGAGCGATTCCAACACCGTGGGAATTTGTTAGTACGATTGGACTCGTAAAATATCCTCCATCTTCAATCCATTGCGTTCCCGTCATCACACCATTTCCGTTGAATGAATGAACCCCTGCTAAAACGGGAGACAGCGGAGCTTCTTTCCCTTTTGGAAAAATCGCCGTCACTCCTGTGCGCACAGGCCCTTTTCCGATGACGAGTGGCCCGTCTCCTTCAATAATCGTCTCATACCCTACTTCGACACCTGCTACATCTGTAATTGCGTTCCACTTTCCTACCTCACCCGGAAACGGAATCCCTAACTCTCTTGCACGCATACAAATCCTCCTTTTGTATTCGACTCACCTTCTAAATTACGTTATGCTTAAAGAAATGAAATTGAAAAAGAAAGGAAGTCTTCAATGACCTTTGAACAAATGTTACACGATTTTGTACAACTTGTAACGGACAAATCGTTCATTCAAGCGACGATTAGTCAAAAACGACGCAAATCCGATGATCTTTAACGTGTCCGTTTAAAACCTATTTTACTAAAAGGAGAGCGCGTCATTCAATTTGAATACCAATACACACGCATCATGCAACATAAAAACTTACCACTTGAAGACGTGATGCAAGCACTTGAGCCTCTCGTTGAAGCATTCCGACAAATCCATGCAGAAACGACAGAACAAAAAGTGCATATTCAAATTTCTAAAAAGTTTAAAGTTCGTTGGCAAACAGAAGAGCAACAAAAGAAAAAAACAGTAGACCTTTCACACAACCGAAAAAAACAATACATTTTAGAAGAAGGAACACCTTATCCATTTCTCGTACGACTCGGTGTTCAAACACCTGATGGAAAAGTGAAAGCTGCGAAATATGATAAGTTTAAACAAATCAATCGATTCGTTGAATTAATCGAAGATACCATTCCCCACTTGCCGAAAGACAAAACTTTACATATTATTGACTTTGGGTCTGGGAAGTCTTATCTCACTTTTGCACTTTATTACTACTTAAAAGAAATGCGTCAATTAGACATTCGTATTACAGGTCTCGACTTAAAAAAAGAAGTAATTGAACATTGTTCGCTCATTGCTCGTGACTTACAATACGATGATCTATCATTTGAATATGGTGACATTAGCGATTACACCGGAACAGATGATATCGACATGGTCGTCACATTGCATGCTTGCGATGTTGCAACAGACTTAGCACTTGCACGTGCAGCCAAATGGAATGCACGCGTCATTTTAAGTGTACCGTGTTGCCAACATGAGCTTTTTAATCAAATGGATGCTCCGCACTTAGAAATTATGACAAAACACGGGCTCATTAAAGAGCGCTTCGCAGCACTTGCAACCGACTCGATGCGTGCAGCACTACTCGAACTTATCGGCTATGACACACAATTACTCGAATTCATCGATATGGAACATACCGCTAAAAATATTTTAATTCGGGCATATCGAACGAATAAGCGCGCAACAAAAAAAGAATACGAAATGTATCAACAGTTTCGCGATTCTCTTCAAGCTAAACCATTTTTAGAGCGTGAATTACGCAAGTTTCATTTACTCCCTTGGCATGAGGGATAATAAATAGAGAGGAGATGTACAATGTTTTGTACAACTTGTGGGCACAAACTTCCATCAGAAGAATTGAAGTTTTGCCCTGAATGTGGACAACCAACGCAACAACCACAGTCAACGAACGACGAAATCTCTGAATCAGAGACGATCAAAAAAGCTGAACCAGTAACAGAAAATGAACCAGTAATAGAAACTGAACCAACACCAAAAACTGAACCGGAACAACAGCAAGCGCCACAGCCACAACCAACACCGAGAAAACCGATGAGTAAAGGGAAAAAAGCACTCACCTTTTTCGTCTTTCTTCTCTTCATTGGACTCGGGGGCCTTTACATCTATTTGGCACAACTCTTTGATGTTGATAAACAAAAGCAAGCGTTTCTCGACGCCATTCATGAGCCGAATTACAATATGTATCAATACATAGATCTTCCAGATGACGTCATTTATCAAAAAGATGGTTATATTAATATCATACAAGACGACTTAAACGATATTGATGATTTAGAAAAAATGGTAATGAAAAGCAAAGATCATAAAATTCCCTTAGAGGATGGAGATCTTTTTTACGGAACACTCGTCCTCGAGCCACATTGGATGCTTTTCAAAAAACTCGTCTTCGAACCAAATATCGCAACCGTTCACTTAACGAGCGAAGATGACGACCTCATCTTACATTTTTCTAATAAAGATGTTGAATTGAAAAAAGGGAAAAAAACAACGTTCAAAACGTTAGCAACACAAGATGACCCTTTAAAAGTGACGCATAAAGATGGACTCATTAAAGAAGGCATTCTTAATCCATATATTGACTTTTCTGAACCGAATGAAGTATTCGAAGACACAATAACAGCATCAGACTTTACAGTGAATATTGAAACAAACAATATTGATGCTACTTTATATTACGATGATACATCTTTAGGAAAAACAATTCGTGACCTCGACAGCAAGCTTGTGCACTATTCAGAGACAACTGAACCACTCAAAGAGTTGACTGCTCGAGTACACGTAAACGGCAAAACATACACTGCAAAAAATGAAGCAAACTTCGGCTACCTCTTCCAATTTGAAGATGCTGCCGCTGGTGAATCAAACATCAAACCTTCTGTATCAAAAGATGAATTGCAAGAATTTCTCTCTTCTTTCCGAGATGACTACGAACATGCATTAAACTTCGACGACGCACCACTCATTTCTAAATACTTCGTCGAAGGCTCAAAAATACAACGTAACTACAAACAATTCGTTCGTGACATGCACCCTTCATCCTACTATGACTTTATGCAGTTTGATGTAACAGACGTTGAAACAGTATCACCAACTTCATTTATCGTCAGCACTTATGAAGTGTTCGACTTTACCGAACATACTGGACATACTATTCACTACAAACGTCAAAAAGAATACGACGTTATCGTAAAAGACGATGAACTATTCATCACAGACATCCGTATTCCAGA
>JASKZX010000061.1 GCA_030147435.1 Savagea sp.
TTATTACTTTTTCCAATAGCCTTATGTAAAAAGTGAGAAAACTGTTGTTCTTTCGGCTGCATTGTAACTGTTTTCCGACGATATGGCACCCACTCTCCATCTACCATTCGAGCACGTGTCGTATCAACGTTTGCCATATTCGATGAAATTACGTCCATTCTCGTTCTTTGAGCAGTTAACGCGCTTGCAGAAGTATTTAAACTATGAAATATACTCATGATTAACGTCCTCCTCGAATTACTTGTTGCAACGTATTAAATTTACCATTTAATCGATCAACAAGCGAATGATAATAAATTTGGTTTTCAGCTAACTTCGCTTGCTCATAATCCATATCTACACCATTGCCATTTTGACGATATTTTAAATGATCATATGTATGAACGCCCACATTTTGAGGTGATTTTGAAAAGGGGACATGTCGCTCATTGGTACGATAAGCTTCCAGTTGTTTTTCTTTTTCTTGGTTATATATTGCCTGAAAGTCAACAGCTTTTGCTTTATAATTAGGTGTATCCACATTTGCAATATTTTGTTGAATCACTTTATTTTTTGTTGCCGAAAAATCAAGTCCACGTTCTAAAGAACTAACTGTCATATCAAATAATCGCATAACTTATCTCCTTCCCTTTCATTCTCTTTTGTTTATTTGCTTTTTTATATAGGAAGTATATCATATCTACATTGTATCGAATAGATAGGAGTCTTGTCCATAGAATAACGCTCAATTCATCTAGTTCTAAACTTCCCTTTTCATTGTTTTTATTAAAAATCTTGCATTTTTAAAGGACTTTAGACATAAGAATTTCTCTATAAAAAATAGAAAATAGACATTCCGTAAAACTTCGAAATGTCTATCTTTGGCTTCTCTACTTTTTCGGAATATCTAACTCATCTAAAAACTTCTCATTAAGAACTTTAATATACGTACCTTTCATTCCTAATGAGCGTGATTCAATTACTCCAGCACTTTCTAATTTACGGAGTGCATTGACAATTACTGAGCGTGTAATTCCAACACGATCCGCCACTTTCGAAGCAACTAAAAGACCTTCCGTTCCATCTAATTCATCAAAAATATGTTCAATTGCTTCATGTTCACTGTAAGAAAGTGAATTGATCGCCATTTGAACAACTGCTTTACTGCGTGCTTCAAGCTCAATCTCTTCTGCACGCTCACGTAAAATCTCCATACCGACAACTGTTGCACCGTACTCTGCTAGTACGAGATCATCTTCCTTAAACTCTTCTGCAACGCGAGCTAATATTAACGTTCCTAAACGTTGGCCGCCTCCGATGATCGGTACAATTGTCGTTAATCCTTCTGCAAACAAATCTTTATTTTCAACCGGGAATGCTGTGTACTGACTATCTACTCCAATATTCGGTGATGTTTCTGGAATTTCAAATAAACGACGAGTATATTCTTCCGGGAACTGGCGCTCTTCAAACATTTTTTTCAAACGTTCATTTTCAATTTGTTGATGAATCGCAAAACCGAGTAACTTACCGTCGCGACCAACGATATAAACATTTGAACGAACGACGTCACTAAGCACCGTTGCCATCTCTTTAAAATTCACAGGTTTTCCTGCATTACTTTGTAACATTGAGTTGATTTGACGCGTTTTCATTAATAAAGACATAATAAATTCCTCCTAAAATGTACCTACTTTGTAAAGTGTATGAATATTCTTACAAGATAAACGATGATAAGTCTTCATCTTTTGCAATCCCTTGAAGTTTATCGTCAACTATTGATGGAGTAATTTCAATTCTAGCAGGTGAAATGTCCGGTGCTTCGAATGAAATATCTTCCAATAACTTTTCTAATATCGTATGCAAACGACGAGCGCCTATATTTTCTGTATCGCGATTGACTTCATATGCAATCGCTGCAATTCGATCGATCGCTTCCGTTGAGAAAGAAAGCTCAACACCCTCAGTTTCTAACAAGTATTCATATTGACGTAATAGCGAGAAGTCAGGTTCGGTCAAAATTCGAACGAAATCTTCTTTTGTTAATTTCTCTAACTCTACACGAATCGGGAAACGTCCTTGTAACTCAGGGATAATGTCAGATGGTTTTGACATATGAAATGCTCCCGCTGCGATAAATAAAATGAAGTCTGTCTTCACATTACCATATTTCGTTGCAACCGTAGAACCTTCAACAATCGGCAAAATATCTCGCTGTACACCTTCACGCGATACATCTTGACTACCGCCTTGTTGATTACGTGTTGCAATTTTATCAATTTCATCTAAGAAAATAATTCCTTCTTGCTCTGTTCTTTCAATTGCTAAGCGTGCAATTTCAGCATCATCAAGCAACCGGTCGGCTTCTTGCTCTTCTAAAACGCTGCGTGCATCTTTTACTTTCATTCGTTTCTGTTCTGTCTTTGATGGAAATAAAGAAGACAATGCATCTTGCATTTGAGACCCAAGCATTTGATCACCCATTGGTAACATTCCTAAAATGTTTGATTGATTTACTTCTACAGGAACTTCAACGACTTCTTCTTCTAATTTTCCGATACGAAGCATCGCACCAATTTCTGCACGTTTCCGCTCTAGTTGACGTTGGTCGGCTTCGTTCGTTGATGTTTCTTTTTTCTCTTGTTGACCGAATAACATTTCAAATGGATTTTGAACACTTGATTGTTTTTTCGATGCAGGAACGAGAAGTTCAATGAGTCGTTGTTCTGCTTGTTTCTTTGCTTCTTCCGCTACTTCTTCACGCTTTTCTTCACGAACCATTTGCACAGCAACTTCGACTAAGTCTCGAATCATCGACTCAACATCACGGCCGACGTAACCGACTTCTGTAAACTTCGTCGCTTCGACTTTAATAAATGGTGCTTGAATAAATTGTGCCATACGACGAGCAATTTCTGTTTTACCGACACCAGTAGGTCCAATCATCATAATATTTTTCGGTGCAATCTCACGTCTTGCTTCTTCAGAAAGTAAACTTCGACGATAACGATTACGCATCGCAATAGCGATTGCTTTTTTTGCTTCATGCTGTCCAACGATGTATCGATCTAAATAGGCAAGTAATTCTCTCGGTGTCATCGCTTCTTGTCTTTTCATTCGTCTAACACCTCCACAATGATGTGATCGTTTGTATACACACAAATTTCTGCAGCAGTTTCTAACGCTCCTCGAGCAATCTCTTGTGCAGTTAAATGACCGCTATATCTTTTTAACGCGCGACCTGCTGCTAATGCATAGTTTCCACCAGAACCGATCGCTAAAACACCATCGTCGGGTGCAATGACTTCACCTGTACCTGAGACGAGTAAGATTTGTTCTTTGTTCATAACGATCAATAACGCTTCTAACTTACGTAAAGCGCGATCTCCTCGCCAGTCTTTCGCTAATTCAACTGCCGCTCGTTCTAAATGACCGTTATATTGCGCGAGCTTTTCTTCAAATCGTTCAAATAAAGTAAATGCGTCTGCTACAGAACCTGCAAATCCTGCTAACACTTTCCCATTATAAAGACGACGTACTTTTCGAGCAGTATTTTTCATAATGACAGACTCACCCATCGTTACTTGTCCGTCTCCTGACATTGCCGCTTGTCCATCATGTAACACTGCAAATATCGTCGTTGCATGAAACTTCATTGTCGTTCCTCCTTCTATTACTTTCGAAAATCGACATAAGAACAACGCGAGCGATACTTTCTCTTTCCTCGTCGCCGCGTATTCATCATATATACTAACATTTCTTTATTCATCGAATCACAATCATTCATTTTACTAAAAAAACAAATGAAAGAAAATAAGACTGCTTGCACTTGAGTGACAAACAGCCTTATTATAACATGCTTCACGTATTTTTAACATCTTTTCAATCATCAATTGGTGTTTCTTCTTGAAAGTCGCAAGATGGACATTTTACAGTCACTTTCTTTTTCGTTTTTCTCTCTACGAGTGTTTCCTCACATTTCGGACATTTTCGCGGAATCGGTTTATCCCATGACACGTAATCACAAGTAGGATATTGATCACATCCGTAGAAAATACGACGTCGCTTACTTTTACGTTCAACGACTTCTCCTTCTTTACATTTCGGACATTTTACTCCGACTTGTTTAACAATCGCTTTTGTATTGCGACATTCTGGGAAGTTAGAACAAGCCATAAAGCGACCGTAACGTCCCATTTTATAAACCATTGGTGAACCACACCTTTCACAATCTTCACCAACTGGTTCGTCTTTAATTTCGATTTTTTCCATTTCTGCATCGGCTTTTTCTACGTGCTTTTCAAAATCTTGATAGAAATCATCGATGACAGATACCCACTCTACTTCGCCTTCTTCAATACGGTCTAAATCATTTTCCATACCTGCTGTAAACTCGATATCAATAATGTCTGGGAAATACTCATGAACTGCTTCATGAACAATTGTACCGAGCTCTGTCGGAATGAATCGACGGTTATCTAATGATACATAACCACGCTTTTGAATCGTATCAAGTGTCGGTGCGTAAGTAGACGGACGACCGATACCGAGCTCTTCTAACGCTTTAACGAGACGCGCTTCTGAGTAACGTGGTGGCGGTTGCGTAAAGTGCTGCTTCGGCGTCACTTCTAATGCTTCGAATGTTTCACCTTCTTCTAATGGTGGAAGCATTTTATTTTTATCAGAGCTATCTTTTGCTTCTAATACATTATAAACTTTTAAAAACCCTTCAAACTTCACTTGAGAACCTGTCGCACGGAAACGATGACCATTATTAGATAAATCAACGGTTACCGTATCTAAAATAGCAGGTGCCATTTGACTAGCAATGAATCGGTTCCAAATGAGTTGGTATAACTTAAATTGATCGGGTGTTAAATATTGCTTCATGCTCGAAGGTTGGCGCATCGCTGATGTTGGACGTACTGCTTCGTGGGCATCTTGTGCATTTTTTCCTTCTTCTTTTTTCTTCGGTGCACTCCCTACAAACTCTTTCCCAAACATCGTTTCTATATATTGTGCTGCTTCTTCTTTCGCACTTTCTGAAATACGCGTCGAGTCGGTACGCATATACGTAATTAAACCGACTGTTCCTTCTTTTTTACCGAGTGCAATACCTTCATATAACTGTTGTGCAAGCATCATCGTTTTTCGAGCACGGAAATTCAAACGACGTGCTGCTTCTTGTTGCAAGGATGAAGTTGTAAATGGTGCCGCTGCGTTTCGTTTCCGTTCACGACGAACGACTTTTTCAACGACATATGGGTTGTCTTGAATCGCTTGAACGATATTTTGCACAACTTCTTCATTCGGCAATTCTTTCTTCTCTTTTAAATCCCCATAATACATCGCTTCAAATGGTATGTTTTCTTTTTTGAAGTTTGATGTAATACTCCAATATTCTTCTGGCTTAAACGCTTTAATTTCATTTTCACGGTCAATGATCAAGCGTAATGCAACCGATTGAACACGTCCTGCAGAAAGTCCTTTTTTCACTTTTTTCCATAAAATCGGACTAATATTGTAACCGACTAAACGGTCTAAAATTCGACGTGCTTGTTGCGCATCGACTAAGTCCATATCGATCGGACGTGGATGTTTAAATGATTCTTTTACTGCATCTTTCGTAATTTCATTAAAGACGACGCGGCAATCAGACTCAATATCTACACCGAGTTGTTGAGCTAAATGCCAGGCAATCGCTTCTCCTTCGCGGTCAGGGTCAGCAGCTAAATAAATACGATCTGCTTTTTTCGCTTCTTTTTTTAGCTCTTGTAAGATCGGCCCTTTTCCGCGAATTGTAATATACTTCGGTTTATAATTTTCTTCGACATTTACACCCATTTGACTACGTGGTAAATCACGTAAATGTCCAAGGGAAGCCATTACTTTATAATTTCTCCCTAAATATTTTTGAATCGTCTTCGCTTTTGCAGGCGATTCAACTATTACTAAATTTTTCGCCATTCCTATTTGTTCCTCCTCAAAATTAGAGGGTCCTCTTCACTTTTGAAAAGGGCTCAATTTCCATTTCATCTTTATCTATCTTTGCAAAATGTATAACAGTTTATCAGTAAAATCAACCTTTACACTGTTTTTCATGAAAACTATTCTTCATTTTCCCGTAAAAATGACATGATTTGACGTGCTGCATATAAAGGTGTTGCTCCCTCATCAATTAACTTGTGAGGCCCTTCAGAAAGGACAGAATCGATCGGTCCTGGGATTGCAAAAATCGTACGGCCATGGTTCAATCCGTAATCGACAGTACTCATCGTTCCGCTTTTTATACGTGCTTCACTCACAATAATCGCTTCACTTAACCCGCTAATAATGCGGTTTCTCATTGGAAACATCCATCGTTTAGGACTGTACGAGGGTGGGTATTCCGAAAGAACGAGTTCATGAGCCATCATATATTGAGCTAATGCTTCATTACTTTTCGGATAACAATAGTCAAAACCGTGTCCTAATATTGCGATTGTCGGTAAACCAATACTAATGGCGCATTCATGTGCCATACGATCAGCGCCTGCTGCTAAGCCAGAGACGATTCCTACATCGAAAGAAGCGTGCATCAATTGCTGAAGAGCACGCCACGTATAATTTGTCGCTTTTCTCGCTCCGACAATCGCAAGCTTTCGTTTCTTTAAATATTGAAGTTGACCTTTTGCATATAACACAGCAGGAGGATCGTAAACTTGTCTCAATAGCTCAGGGTAATATGCGCTCGTATAAGGAATTGCTACAATCTCTTTTTGGCGAAGCTCTTGAAAAACTTGTTCTACATATCGTTGATCTACTTTTGAAATGAGTTGCTGATACTTCTTTCTGCGGCGTGGCTCATAATGAAGCAAATCTCTTTCGGTCAACTCGTGAATTCGATCGTAAGAACGACATTGCTTTTTTAGTTGTTTATAAAAAGGATATGGTGCTGGCAAAAGGAAGTGAAGAGCGACCAACCATTTCTCTTCACTCGTATACATATTGAAACTCCTTTTTATCATTGTCAAAACGCCTGTGCATCAAAATTGCCAGACGTTTCATTGGAACATTATAGAAAAAATAAAATAGAAAGGCAATCGTCTCCTAGTGTAAATAAGAAACAATTGCTCTTTTCTATTTAAAACGTTTTACATTTCTCATAAATACCATGTTCTTTT
This sequence comes from Savagea sp., assembly GCA_030147435.1. Classification (GTDB taxonomy): domain Bacteria; phylum Bacillota; class Bacilli; order Bacillales_A; family Planococcaceae; genus Savagea. The sequence continues at coordinate 7,143 of JASKZX010000061.1, forward strand.
AATACTTGAATTAACGTTTCGCCAATTACTGACGGTGTTTCCGCTACAGCAATACCCGCATCTTCTAATGCTTCGATTTTTGCCGCTGCTGTTCCTTTTCCACCTGAAATAATCGCTCCCGCATGTCCCATTCGTTTCCCTGGAGGTGCTGTTTTACCACCGATGAATCCGACAACAGGTTTTGTCATATGTTCTTTCACCCAAGCGGCTGCTTCTTCTTCCGCTGTACCTCCAATTTCTCCGAGCATAACGACAGCATATGTTTCTGGGTCTTCGTTAAACGCTTTCAAAACATCGATAAAATTTGTACCGTTTACCGGGTCTCCACCGATACCGACCGTTGTCGTTTGTCCGATACCTTCTTGTGTTAATTGATACGTCGCTTCATATGTAAGTGTTCCTGAACGAGATACGACACCTACATGACCTTTGCGATGAATATATCCTGGCATAATACCAATCTTACATTCATCTGCTGTAAGCACTCCTGGACTATTTGGTCCGATAAGACGTGTATTTTTTCCTTCCATATAACGTTTTACTTTCACCATATCAAGTACTGGAATATGTTCTGTAATACAAATAACGAGTTCGACTCCTGCATCTACTGCTTCAACGATTGCATCTGCTGCAAATGGTGCTGGTACGTAAATGACAGAAGTCTTTGCTCCTGTTTCATCGACTGCTTCTTGTACCGTATTATACACCGGTACACCTGCTGCTTTTTGTCCACCTTTTCCTGGTGTTACTCCTGCAACGATATTCGTTCCATAATCTCGCATTTCATGAGTATGGAAAAGCGCTGTTGCACCAGTAATTCCTTGCACAATTACTTTCGTATCTTGATCAATAAAAATACTCATTACACTAAGTCCTCCCTATTATTTCACAAGTTCTAACTGTTTTGATACGAGCTCGATAATTTTTTGCGCACCTTCTGCCATCGTCGTCGCTGGCACAATATCTAAGCCCGATTCTTGAAGTAAACGTTTTCCGCGCTCTACATTCGTTCCTTCTAAACGGACAACGAGAGGTACTTGAATGTCAATTTCTCGTGTCGCTTTAATAATTCCTTCTGCAATGACGTCACATTGCATAATTCCACCGAAAATGTTCACGTAAATTCCCTCAACATTTTCATCCGATAAAATAATTTTAAACGCTTCTGTTACTTTATCTGCCGTTGCACTTCCACCGACATCTAAAAAGTTCGCAGGAGATCCGCCGTAATAACTGATCGTATCCATCGTCGCCATCGCAAGCCCTGCTCCGTTGATCATACAACCGATATTTCCATCGAGTGCGATATAACTTAATCCGTGTTCGCCTGCTTCAATTTCTTTCGGATCTTCTTCGTCAAAATCTCGTAATGCGACGATATCTTTTTGACGATATAAAGCGTTTTCATCGAAGTTAAACTTAGCATCTAACGCGACGAATTTTTCATCCCCCGTTAAAACGAGTGGGTTAATTTCAACTGTTGTTGCATCTTTTTCAACGTATACTTTGTAAATTTTCATCATAAATGCCGCCGCTTGATTAATGAGATGTGTTGGAATATTCATATTAAAAGCCATACGGCGCGCTTGATAAGGCATTAATCCAAGAACTGGGTCGATTTCTTCTTTAAAGATTTTTTCAGGTGTCGCTGCTGCTACTTCTTCAATGCTCGTACCGCCTTCTTCCGACCCCATTAAAATGAGACGACCTACTTGACGATCTAAAATAACGCTCAAGTAATATTCTTTTGCGATATCTAATCCTTCTTCAATTAGCAACTGCTTTACTTCTTTACCTTCTGGACCTGTTTGTGGAGTTACTAATACTTTTCCTAAAATATCTGTTGCATACGCTTTCACTTCATCGATCGATTGAGCGACTTTTACCCCGCCAGCTTTCCCTCGACCACCGGCATGAATTTGAGCTTTCACAACTGATACTTCTGTCCCTAAATCTTTCGCTGCTTGAACGGCATCTTCTACTGTTTGTACCGGAATCCCTCTTGGCGTTTCAATCCCATACTGACGCAATAATTCTTTACTTTGATATTCATGGATATTCATTCATTTGTCCTCCATTCAATTAATCTCGTACAATTGATTACAACCTTCATTGTATTAAAATGTCTGATAAAAGTCTACTACAATTTTCAGAATTGTTTCTAAAACTGTATATTTAAACAATTTTATTTATTTTTATTCGAGTTTTCTAAATGATATAAATAAGCAAAAACTTCAGCAACCGCACCGTATAAACGCTCAGGAATCATTTCGTTTACATCAAGTTGACCGAGAAGCTCCATGAGTGTCGGATCTTCTTGAACCGGCACTCCCGCTTCCTTTGCTTTTTCCAAAATATTTTCAGCAATGAGTCCCTTCCCCTTAGCGGTTACAAGAGGAGCATCTCCTAATTCTAAATCATATTTTAAAGCGACTGCTTCTTTTCTTTTAATTTTTTTCTCTGTCATATACGATAATCCACCCCTGTAGAATAAGAAGATAATGATTTCATCACTGTTCGTTTTTTCGGTTTAGAATATTGAGCTTCTAACGGTTTAAAAATCAAACCTGAAAGTCGATAGTTATTTTTATGCAAACCTTCTTTTAATTTCTCTTCTAACGGTTTACTTAAAAGTTCAAGACGAGGCGTATCATTAAAAACGGTAATTGTAACAATATCGTTTTGTACTTGCATATCTACTACCGTCTCATCTAACGTATCTAATTGTAAATAAAAGAGGACGCGCGCAAATTTAGCGTCAATCTTTCCATCCTCTGTCGTTTGCCCTTCCCAATGTAACGTCGTGTCTAGTTGTTTACCGAATATTTCTAAAGGTACTTGCATCATTAATTGTTGCTGTCCATTTTGTTCAACAGCACTGATCATCGGTGCATTGAGTCGCACTAGCATCGCTTCTGCTTGTTGACGCACTTGTAGCGACGTCGTTGGTTCTTGTAATAATTGTAACAGTTGTGGCTTCAATGTATCCATTAAAGATGCTTTTGATGACTCACTCGTTGTCAGTTGATGTTCAAAATGAAAGCCTAACTGTCGGATCATTTGTTGTAAGACTTGATGCACCTTTTGTCCATTTACTTGTTGCATCAACGGACGCTCTAACTGTTCCAGTGATTCAGGAGATTGTTGTTGCATTTGCTGCACTAATTGTTCGAGTTGCGGAACGAGTCGCAAAAATGTTGCGCGTTGTTCGGTTGTCGGCTCTTGCAATGGTTGCGTCATTTGTTGTTGTATTCCTTGTTGAAGAAGTAATCGAGTAAGAACGGACTTCACATCTTGCAATGATAGTTGATCTTGAGCAACTTGTTGAATGAGCGATTGAATCGCACTTTTGGTTGATTGTTGTAACGAAGATAACTTTGTCAAACTCGTCAATTCTTGAAGAACTGTCTGTTTATCAAGTGTTGTTTGTTGACCAAGACTATTTTGCATCACTTGATTTAACTTTTGTAAATCGATCGCTTCGCTCTGTCTCATCGGCATTGGATGTAATGGTTGTTGCATAAGTTGTTGTATCAATTGAGCAGCTTTCGGTGACCGACTATCGACCGGCGTTTGTGCGACATCTTGCAATGTTTGTACTAGCTGTTGTGGTACTTGTTGATTTCCATTTAACTGAATTGCTTGAATAAGTTGTTGAGCAGCTTGCTGCATTAACTGCGGTCCTTGACTTCCTGATAACTGTTGAAACAGCTGAGCTCCTAATTGCTTCGTTGTAAATTGTTGAAAAGGACGTTGGATTTGTTCAATCTGTTGCATAATTTTCGCTTTATTTTCTGAAGA
>JASKZX010000069.1 GCA_030147435.1 Savagea sp.
GAAGTCGCTTTGCAAATCGGCGCAGCGGTACTTGTAACAGGTGGGTTTGACACGTCAGAAGAAGTCAAACGATTAGCAGATACGTATGATTTACCCATCATTTCGACGAGTTATGACACATTTACAGTAGCGACGATGCTAAATCGAGCGATTTATGACCAATTGATCGAAAAAGATATTTTACTCGTTGAAGATATTTTAACACCTCGAGAAAAAACAGTCGTTTTACATCCAGAACAAACGATTGGTGAATTTAATCAAATGAATCATAAGGCGACACATACAGGGTACCCAGTCGTTGATCAAACGAATCGTCTCGTCGGTATTATGACTTCACGCGATGCAGTCGGTCGAGAAGAGCATGAACGAATTGCTGATGTTATGACAGAAAATGCAGTAACAGTAACAGAGAAAATGAGTGTCGCATCTGCAGGACATAGCATGATTTGGGAAGGTGTTCACATTACACCAGTTGTAGATGATAATCATCAATTACGCGGTATTATTAGTCGTCAAGACGTTTTAAAAGCTTTCCAAATGGTTCAAAAGCAACCTCAACAAGGAGAGACGATTGATGATATCGTTCGTACACAAGTAGAGACAATCGAAGGTGAACGATACGCGGTGAAGTTTAATGTCGTTCCACAACTCACGAACCAATTCGGATCACTATCTTACGGTGCCTTTATGACATTAATAACGGAAGTGAGTAGCCGGTTATTAAAGTTGAATAACCGAGGAGAAGGTGTGCCTGAAAATGTTACAGTTTACTTTATGAAACATGTGCAATTAGGAAGTGAAGTCGTCATTCGACCGACGATTTTACATTTGAGTCGTCGTTTTATGAAGGTTGACTTTGAATTTATGAAAGGTCGCGATATTGTCGCTAAAGCACTCGTGATGTATCAAATGTTTGATCGATAAAAAAGCTACTCCTTTTATAGAGTAGCTACTTACGATACGCTTCAATACGCGCCTTTTTTTGCATGAAATACATGATGAAAATGACAACCCCTGCAACACTGAATAGTCCACCGGCGATTTGCATAACAATTGTTACTTCAGGAAGTAAGACGAAGTGTAATAAGCCGAACGATAATAAAATTGCGCCGAGCGCCATCCCAGCAGTGCTATTATGAATCATTGCGGCTTGTTCATTCGTATCGATCAGTTTGTTTCGCTTTCTACGATAAAATAAATACGCCATGAATGAACCGATAAGAAAGCCTAGAAATAAAGGTTTTAACATAGTGAGACGTCCTTTCTATAGAAAGTTGTTTGTAAATAGTATACCACAGTGAAGAAAAGACATAACAAGTAGTAGAGTGAATAAAGGAGGGAAGCGGTGAATAATCATCGCGCTCAACATGAAAAAAGAAATTTTAAATATTATTGAAAAATATGAGACGATTATCGTCGTTCGTCACGTTCGTCCCGACCCAGATGCTTACGGTTCTCAAGTAGGTTTAAAAACAATTTTACAACATAACTATCCAGAGAAAAAAGTGTACGCGGATGGTACACATGATCCTTCACTTACGTATTTAGCAATCCAAGATGAAGTCGCGCCGGAAACATATGAAGGAGCACTCGTCATTGTAACGGACACAGGAAATACAGAACGCATCGATAGTGCACATTATGAAAAAGCAGCATTCGTTTTAAAAATTGATCATCACCCAGATGTCGACCAGTACGGAGATTACCGATATGTCGACACATCAGCTAGCTCGACATCTGAAATTATTTATCAATTGTTTGAACTCGGAGAAAAAGAAAAAGGATGGACGTTTCCACAAGAAGCGGCTCGTTTACTTTATGCAGGAATTGTCGGAGATACGGGACGCTTTTTATTCCCGAGCACGACAAATGAAACATTTCGTGTAGCAAGCGAATTAATTCGCTACGAGTTTGACCGTTCTGCTCTTTACGATGCAATGTATGAAGTGAGCCGAAAAGTATTGAAACTTGAAGGCTACATTTTACAAAACTTTGAGATGAATGAAGATGGTGCAGCTTATATTAAAGTAGATCGCAAATTGCTTGAGCAGTTTGACTTAACGGCGAATGAAACGTCTCAACTCGTCGGTTCATTAGGAAATGTAGAAGGTATTTGCGCATGGGTGATGTTTATTGAAGAAGAGTCTGGTTGGATTCGTGTTCGTTTCCGCTCAAAAGGTCCGACAATTAATACGATTGCGGCGAAATATAATGGCGGTGGACACCGACTCGCTTCAGGAGCTGCCATCCCATCGTGGGACGTAGCAGAAGAAATTATTCAAGATATTCAAGACGTATGTAGAAACGTCTCAATTTGATAAAGGAGGAATTCGTATGACGCTCTATTATCCGCACGTTGTTACGGGCGCTCATTTATTACAAAGTACGATTTCCTTACAAAGACTAGCCCCTCTTCTATCGGAACGAGGGGCTCGTTTCGTAGGAGTCGTTCATCCGACACTGTACGGAATCAAAGAGATTTATGAAACGTTACGTGCTGTTACCAATGTCGGTATCGGATTAGAAGTTGTAGTAGAACACGAAGGGTATTCGTATAAGGTGTATGTTTATGCGAAAGATGAACATGGCTATCAGTCCCTTGTCAAGATGAGTAGCGCTGTCATGATGACAGAAGATAAGAAAATACCGTTTCGTTGGTTTCAAGCCTATCGTAAACATTGCATCACAGTCATTCCTTGGGAAGATGCTACGTGGCAAAATGGTGGGATCGATAGTATTTATCCATTTATAGATGAAGGAAATAGTTATATCGCAATGTCGAGAAGTTTTATCGACGAAGCGGTAGAAGAAGAAGTAGAACTCATCAGCGAGCAGCATGACTTGCCGATCATCGCTTGGCATACTGCTCGATATATCGAGCGATTGGAACGTGCAAGTTATGACATTTTACAAATGATTGATCGTGGAGAGACGGTCTCGACGTATGTGCCAGAAGAAAAAGATGAATCATTGCTCGAAGAAGAGGAGTTCCTTCAGCGGTTTAATGGTCAGCCGAAATGGTTAGAAAATCTTGCCACCTTCGCCGAACGATGTACGCTTCAATTGACGTTTCACCAAAAACCTACTTTACCGGTATATCCAAAATTAAAAGAAGAAGAAAAAGTGCCGTACTTAGTAAATGTCGTTCGAAATCGATTAAAACAATTAAACAAATGGAATACTCGTTACGAAAAGAGAATGACAGATGAATTAGCAGTCATTCAACAGATGGGGTTTGTCGATTACTTTTTAATCGTTTCGGATATCGTTCGCTTTGCAGAGAGTGAACATATTTTAACAGGGCCGGGTCGGGGTTCATCAGCGAGTTCGTTAATTGCGTATGGGTTACATATTACAGATGTCGATCCTTTAGAGTACGATTTATTATTCGACCGCTTTTTAAATCGAGAGCGCGTTCATTTACCAGATATCGATGTCGACTTTGAAGATTACCGACGGACAGAGATTTTAAAATATATTGAACAAACGTATGGGAAAGAGCGTGTCGCTCAAATTGCAACGTTTGGAACGATGACGATGAAGTCTGTGTTACGCAACGTGTTTCGAGTGTATGAATGTCCGAAAGAAGAAGTCGATGTATTGATGGCGCTCGTAGAAGAAAGTCGAGCAAAAACTGTAAAAGGTGCTGTGCAATACGGACCGATTCGAACGTGGCTACAAGCGAATGAACAATACGTGCCACTCATTGAGCATGCACTCGTTTTAGAAGGATTTCCTCGAAATGTATCGACTCACGCAGCAGGTATTGTGATAGCGAAAGACCCACTCGTTCCGAAGATACCGGTTCAACGTGGAAATGACGTTACATTTATGACGCAATGGGCAATGGATGATGTTGAACGAAGTGGTTTCGTAAAATTTGATATTTTAGGTTTAACGAATTTAACGCTTCTTCGTAATATGATTCAATATATTGCTCCTCAACAGTCGCCGAAACAGTTTTTAGAACAAATTCCGCTCGATGATGAAAAAACATTCGAGTTATTTCAACGAGGAGAAACAGATGGTATTTTCCAATTTGAATCGCGCGGGATGAAAGAAGCTTTACAACTCGTTCAGCCAACGACGTTTGCACATTTATATGCGGTGAACGCACTCTATCGTCCAGGCCCGATGGAGTCAATTCCTTTATATGCCGCGAGAAAAAATGGAGAACAACCGATTCCGAAAACAGTTCCTCTCTTAGATGAAGTATTAAAAGAAACGTATGGATTATTCGTCTATCAAGAGCAAGTGATGCAAGTAGCCGTCCGTATTGGCGGATTCCGATTTTCAGAAGCAGACCTTTTCAGACGAGCATTAATGGAAAATGATCAAAAGAAAATGAATCAATTTCACGAGAAGTTTATGCAAGGAGCACGTACGCAAGGATATACAGACGAACAAAGCGTGATGATCTTTGAAGAAATGCGTACATTTGCTCAATATAGTTTCCCGAAAGGACACGCGGTCGCTTATTCGAAAATTGCTTATTGGCTCGCTTATTTGAATGTCCATTACCCAGCAGCTTTTTATGCAGCAAACTTAAGTGCATCGGTAAGTGATGACATTCAATCGGCTCGTTACGTCTTACGTGCAAAAGAGCGAGGGATTCAATTTCTTCCACCTTCCGCCGCATTTGGTCGTGGGATTTATGAAGTTATTGATGAACGAACGATCCGTACAGGTTTGTACGCAGTGAAATATTTACCGAAAACATTTTACACGCATTTATGGGAAAAACGAGACGAATGGAAAGCAGTCTCCCCGAAAACATTTTTTGATTGGACACGTTTAATGAAAGATGAACTTACCGAAGAGCGTCTTATCCATTTAATTGACGCAGGAGCATTCGATGATTTTCAAGTATCTCGCGACGTGTTACGTGCGAGTGTAGAAGTCGCGCTTCAAGATGCAAGGTTTCCGATGTATGGGCATCCGAAATTTAAGGAACCGAAGCAGCAACGTTCAATGATTGAAATTGTAGAAGCAGAAAAAGAAGTATTGCCGTTTTATATATCGGACCACCCGGTAGCTATTTACCGCGAGGAGATGAAGAAGGATTATATGCGTGTAATAGAACTTCTCGATTTCGTAGAAGGGACTCCTATCCAACTTTATGGCAAAGTCGAAGAAGTACGAACATTACGTACGAAAAAAGGAGAAGAGATGGCTTTTATGGAAGTGTCTGATGAAACAGGTTCGGTAGAATGTACAATTTTCCCACGTATTTATAAACGATGGACGAAAAAGTTATACCCTGATTTATTTGTAGAGGTTGTAGGGAAAGTTGATGTCTATCGCGGAATGAAAAAAGTAGTCGTTGATCAATTAAATGTTTATGAAAAAGGATTACCTCTTTACGAGTAATCGAAAATTCGTTATGATAATAATAGAAAAGTGGTCAGACCACTCAAGAAATGAGGGAAAGTAGTGGCAGTTAGCGGCCGTTCAGATAAAGGTTTTTTACAAGTTGTAAAACAAATACAAAAAATTATCGATGAAGAACAAATCCAAATTGGTGAAAAGTTACCTTCCGAACGAAAACTTGCTGAAAAGTTAGAAGTAGGGCGTTCGAGTGTTCGTGAAGCATTGCGTAGTTTAGAACTTCTCGGACTCATTGAAACGAGACGCGGCGAAGGAACCTTTTTAGCAGATTTCAAAAAGCATCAACTCGTCGAAGTACTTGCGACATTTATTATGCAGCAATCGAAATCATATGAAGATGTGATTGCTACTCGAAGAATGCATGAACGAACAGCGGTTGAATATATTTGTGCTCACCCGCACTGTCGATTACTTCCTGTTTGGGAAAGTTTGTATTATAAGTTACAAGAAGAGGGAACGATTTTACGAGAAGACGTGTTTCGTGAAATGATCATCGCAACAGAAAATCGTCTCGCTTTAAAAATATGGTTTTTATTAAAACAATATAGCCGCGTGCCTTTTTCACAAATGACGACAGAAGAAGAACAAGAGTATGTGAAAGCATTACTTGTAAATCTTGCACTCGGAAAACGGAAGGAAGCTGTAGAAGCCTATGAACAATGGATTGATACAATCGAAGAAGGTGGAGGAAGAACCAATGATTCGTAAATTATTTCGTAAGCCGAAACAAGATGCAGTGACGATACCGTCAAAAGAAGCGACGAGTGATGTTCCTGCAGGGATTATGTCAAAGTGTCCAGAGTGTAAACATATACTTTTAACGAAAGAGCTTGAAAAACAGCTGAAAGTTTGTCCGAAGTGTCATTACCATTTCCGTTTAACTGCTTATGAACGGATTGATCAACTCGTTGATCGTCACAGTTTTGAAGAATTATTTGAAACATTAAATACAGAAAACCCTCTCAATTTCCCATCTTATGATGAAAAAGTGTTGAAAGACCAACAAAAAACTCAAATGAAAGAAGCAGTGATTACAGGGGTAGGAAAAATTAAAGGAAATCCAGTAGCACTTGCAGTCATGGATGCGCATTTTCGAATGGGGTCGATGGGTTCTGTCGTAGGAGAGAAAATTACGCGATTGATCGAATATGCGACGAAGCATCGATTACCTGTATTTATCTTTTCTGCTAGTGGGGGTGCGCGGATGCAAGAAGGAACGATTTCACTTATGCAAATGGCGAAAACGAGCGTGGCGCTTGAAAGGCATCACGCAGCGGGGCTCTTATATGTATCAATTTTAACAGACCCGACAACAGGTGGAGTGTCTGCAAGCTTTGCGTCCGTAGGTGATATTAATATTGCTGAGCCAAATGCACTCATCGGTTTTGCGGGACGTCGTGTAATTGAACAAACAGTGCGTGAAAAGTTACCGAAAAACTTCCAAACTGCTGAATTTTTACTCGAATGCGGTCAGTTAGATGACGTTGTATCGCGTCATTCGATGCGAAATTATTTAGCGACTGTTTTAGCAATACATAAGGAGGAGAGCTAATGCGTGCCTTACCATTTGAAAAGCCAGTTGTTGTTTTGCGAGATAAAATTAGAGAGCTTGAACAATTTACAAAAGATAGCGACGTTGATTTAAGTGAAGAAATTAGTAATTTAAAAGAGCGTCTTGCGCGTTTAGAAGAAGACGTCTACGGCAATATGGGAACATGGGACAAAGTACAAGTTGCTCGTCATGCCGATCGTCCGACGACGAGAGATTACTTGCCTTTACTTTTCGATCACTTTTTAGAGATGAAAGGAGATCGTTTATACGGTGAAGACCCTGCGATTATCGGAGGTATCGGTTTCTTTAACGAACGACCAGTCACTGTCATTGGTCATCAGCGAGGAAAAGATACGAAAGAAAATGTGTATCGTAACTTCGGAATGCCTCATCCAGAAGGGTATCGCAAAGCACTCCGTTTAATGACACAAGCAGAAAAATTTAAACGACCGATCATTTGCTTTATCGATACGAAAGGAGCTTATCCTGGAAAAGCAGCTGAAGAAAGAGGTCAAAGTGAAGCGATTGCTAGAAACTTAGTAGAAATGGCAGGTCTTACAGTACCAGTCGTCTCTATCGTAATCGGTGAAGGTGGAAGTGGAGGCGCTTTAGCATTAGGTGTAGCAAACGAAATTTATATGTTAGAACACGCGACGTATTCGGTCATTTCACCTGAAGGAGCTGCTTCGATTTTATGGAAAGATGCGAATTATTCTGAAGAAGCAGCTGAAGCATTAAAGATGACAGCTCAACATTTAGAAAAATTTGGTTTAATTCACGGAATCGTTCCTGAAGTGTTAGGTGGTGCGCATCAAGATGTGCATGAACAAGCAAGTTATTTAAAAGAGACGATTCAACAGTCACTCACTCGCTTAACGAAGCTATCGGAAGAAGAGCTCATTGAACATCGATATAATCATTTCCGTCAAATTGGTGTTTTTTCTGAATAAAAATTATGTATAATAGCGACGATTGATGAATTAAAAATGGGGGAAGAAAAGTGAAACGAATAGCAGTTTTAACGAGCGGTGGCGACGCTCCAGGAATGAATGCCGCTTTACGAGCGGTCGTTCGAAAGGCGATTCATGAAGAAGTGGAAGTTTTTGGCGTCATGCAAGGCTACCAAGGGTTAATTGATGATGATATGACTGCCTTAGATGTTGGAGATGTCGGTGACATTATTCAACGAGGAGGAACGATTTTACAATCTGCACGTTGTCCAGACTTTATGACAGAAGAAGGTCAACAGCGAGCAGTTGAGCATCTCCGCCGACGTGCTATTGAAGGTGTTGTCGTGATTGGAGGAGATGGGTCGTTTAAAGGAGCGCAGCGCTTGAGTGAACTCGGAATACCAGCTGTTGGTGTTCCAGCGACGATCGATAACGATATTAACGGAACGGAATTTACGATCGGATTTGATTCTGCGTTGAATACTGTCATTGAAGCGGTAGATAAAATTCGTGATACAGCAAGTTCTCACGATCGCACATTTATCGTTGAAGTGATGGGACGAGATGCAGGGGACCTCGCTTTATGGTCGGGGGTAGCTGGTGGAGCGGAATCGATTTTAATTCCGGAAGAGCCGACTGATTTAGAGGAAGTTTTTCATCGTTTGCGTCGAAGTTACAATCGTGGAAAAAAGCATAGTATTATTATCGTAGCCGAAGGAATTATGTCAGCGACGGAACTCTCAGAGAAACTAGAAGATACATTCGGTGTTGAAACACGTGTTTCTATTTTAGGACATATGCAACGAGGGGGTTCGCCTTCTGCACGCGATCGTGTCATAGCGAGCCAATACGGTGCAAAAGCAGTCGAGCTTTTATTGGAAGGAAAGAAAAGTTACGCTGTCGGCATGAAAAATCATTCGATTATATCGTATCCGTTACACGAAGTATTTAATGGTGAAACGTCGTTTGATTCCGAATTGTTAAAATTGTCTAAACAATTGTCGATATGATGTGAAAAACTTCCTCATATGTTGTACAGTATAAGTTAATCGAATTCTCATTAAAGCGATTAAAAGAGAAGTGTTTGAATAAAACGAAAGCAGAGACGTTTTATTCGATGCATATCATTTTCTTCAAAAAGAAATAATAAGAAAAGAAAACGAGGCGAACGATGGAATGAGAAAAACAAAAATTGTATGTACGATTGGACCGGCGAGTGAACAACCCGAAATTTTAGAAAACTTAATTCGAGCAGGAATGAACGTTGCTCGATTAAATTTTTCACACGGAACACAGGATGAACATAAAGCTCGTATTCGAGCAATTCGTGAAGCATCTAAACGGGTAGGTCAACCAGTCGGTATCTTATTAGATACACGAGGACCTGAAATTCGTACGCATAATATGCAAGAAGGTGGCGTTCTTTTAAAACAAGGCCATGAAATTGATATTATGATGGAGGAAGTAGTAGGAACTGAAAAATCTTTCTCGATTACGTACGATCAATTAATCGATGATGTCGATGTAGGGGCATCGATTTTACTCGATGACGGTCTCGTTCATCTAGAAGTAACAGGTATCGATCAAGAACGAGGAATTATTCATACTGTTGCGATGAACTCAGGAATGTTGAAAAGTAAAAAAGGAGTTAACGTTCCAGGAGTATCTGTGCAACTTCCAGGGATTACAGAAAAAGATCGTTCCGATATTTTATTCGGTGTAAAAGAACGTGTAGACTTTATTGCACCGTCATTTATTCGTCAACCGAAAGATGTGATTGAAATTCGAGAACTTCTCGATGAAAATGGTGGCGAAGATATCCATATCATTCCGAAGATTGAAAATGAAGAAGGTGTAGAAAACCTCGATGAAATTTTAAAAATCTCTGATGGAATTATGGTTGCACGTGGTGACTTAGGTGTAGAAATTAAAGCAGAAGAAGTACCACTTGTACAAAAACATTTAATTCGTTCATGTAATAAAGCAGGTAAGCCTGTCATTACTGCAACGCAAATGCTCGATTCGATGCAGTGGAATCCACGTCCGACACGTGCAGAAGCAAGTGACGTAGCGAACGCGATTTTCGACGGTTCAGATGCGATCATGCTTTCAGGTGAAACAGCAGCAGGGTCATATCCTGTAGAAGCTGTAAAAATGATGGACGATATTGCGCGTACGACAGAAGGTGCAATCGACTATAAAACAGTCGTTTCGAATCGACGTCGTGAAGAACATGGAAACTTGACAGAATCGATCGGACAAGCAGCTTCTTATGCAGCGTTAAATTTAAATGTTGCAGCTGTATTAGCACCGACTGAAAGCGGTCAAACAGCTCGTATGATTGCAAAGTATCGTCCCGGTTGTCCAATTATCGCAGTAACGTCGAGTGATTCGGTGATGACGAAATTAACATTATCATGGGGAGTGTATCCGATTGTCGGAAAGCAAGCACTCTCGATCGACGGTATTTTACAAGAAGCGGTCGATTTAAGTTTAGAGCATAACTACGTTTCACGCGGTGATGTTGTGATTATTACTGCAGGTGTACCTGTAGGACAAGCGGGAACGACGAACTTAATGAAAATTCACGTCATCGGTGACTTAGTCGCACGTGGGAAAGGCATCGGAAAAGCGAGCGTCTATGGTAACGCAGTCGTTGCACGTAATGCGAAAGATTTAGAAGGTGCCGATTTACGAGGCGCAATTTTAGTAACGAACAACACGGATAAAGAAATGATGCCCGCACTTGAAAAATGTTCCGGCCTTATTATGGAAGAAGGCGGATTGACGAGTCACGGGGCAATTGTCGGATTAAGTTTAGGTATTCCTGTCATTATCGGAGTGCCGAATGCGACAGATGTTATCCGAGACGGTACAGCTATTACGATGCATGCTGAATCAGGATGTATTTATAGTGGTCACGCAAAAGTTTTATAACAATAACTGATAGAAAAAGGTACTTGAATATTCAAGTGCCTTTTTTCATTTTTATATTGAGCTTTTTCGTATGTATTAAAAAGCGAACGTTATACAATGATCAAAAGGAGTGTGTAGAAATGAAAAAGTGGATCGTACTACTTGCCTTTTTGCCGATTGTAGAAATTATTCTTCTCATTTATGGAGGGCAGCAACTCGGTTTTTGGTGGACGACGAGTTTGTTAGTTGCGACAGGAGTCCTCGGATTTCTACTGATTCGAAAGCAAGGAGTGCGTACGTGGCAACGCGTACAAGAAGAATTGAGAAAAGGAAACCCCCCTGGTTATGCGCTATTAGATGGTTTTATATTATTTTTATCGGGTATATTATTAATGTTCCCAGGATTTATAACAGATTTTGTAGGTATACTTTTACTTTTCCCATTTGTTCGAAAGTCTTTGTTGGAATACCTCATAAAAAGATTATATAAAAGCATGAAAAATGGTAAAATTGTCATTTTTAAATAAAAGTGAACAAAAAAAGTTGCAAAAACGAAAATTTTGTGACAGAATAAGAGTTAAGTTCAAGATATACCGACAGACCACTTGGGAAGAAACGTGAACTTCTTTCTTAAACGAAATGAAAAAAGCGTTTCCATTCACAAATCTGTCTAACTTGATTATAATATCACTTGGAACTGTTTTGAGTTTTAAGGCAATTATTAAAAAAAGGAAATCCAGCGGTCACACTCCACAAAAATTCGATGCGCTGGAAGATAAGGAGCGATAGTTATGTCACAAGCAAAAGGTTTAGAAGGCGTAGTAGCAGCTGATTCATCAGTAAGTGCTATCGTCGATTCAACATTAATGTATGTAGGTTACAATATTGATGATCTCGCAACAAAAGCGAGCTTCGAAGAGGTTGTTTACTTATTATGGCACAAAGAGCTTCCAAACAAAGAGCAGTTAGCGGAGCTCAAAGAGCAACTTAATAAAGAAATGACTATTCCAGAAGAAGTAATCGAACATTTCAAAATGTACCCAATCGATAAAGTACACCCGATGGCTGCATTACGTACAGCTGTTTCACTTTTAGGTTTATATGACGAAGAAGCAGAAGTTATGTCAGATGAGGCAAACTACCGTAAAGCAATTCGTCTTCAAGCGAAAGTTGCAACAGTTGTAACAGCATTCGCACGTATCCGTAAAGGATTAGAGCCAGTGCAACCAAAACCAGAGTACGACTATGCGACAAACTTCCTTTACATGTTAGATGGCGAAGAGCCAGAAGACATCGCAGTCGAAGCATTTAACAAAGCGCTCGTATTACACGCAGACCACGAGTTAAACGCATCAACATTCACAGCACGTGTATGTGTAGCTACACTTTCAGACTTATACTCAGGTGTAACAGCTGCAATCGGTGCGCTCAAAGGACCACTTCACGGTGGAGCGAACGAGCAAGTTATGAAAATGTTAACGGAGATTGGTGAAATCGAAAACGTTGAGCCATACATCCAGAAAAAGTTAGACAACAAAGAAAAAATCATGGGCTTCGGACACCGCGTATACCGCAACGGAGACCCACGTGCAAAACACTTAAAAGAAATGTCACGTCAATTAACAAAATTAAAAGGCCAAGAGAAGTACTACGAAATGTCAGTTAAGATTGATGATTTCTTCACTGCACAAAAAGGAATTCTTCCAAACGTAGACTTCTACTCAGCGACTGTATACCATGCATTAGGTATCGATCATGACTTATTCACACCGATCTTCGCTGTTTCACGTATGGCTGGATGGACTGCACATATCTTAGAGCAGTACGAAAACAACCGTTTAATCCGTCCACGTGCTAAATACGTAGGACCAGAAGAGCGTGAATACGTAGAAATCGAAAATCGCTAATCGTTGTTACGTAAACCTTTTCCTTGAAAAGTTTTACAAAACAGGCTTTAATGTATAGTGCTGGGGCGGTAGGACTACCGCCCCGCTAATTGAAAATTGAGGAGGACTTTATTCAATGGCAGGAGAAAAAGTAGTTTTACAAAATGGACAGTTACAAGTACCAAACAACCCAATCATTCCATACATCATCGGTGACGGAACAGGTCCAGACATCTGGAACGCAGCAGTTCGCGTAATCGACGCAGCAGTTGAAAAAGCATACAATGGTGAGAAAAAAATTGAGTGGAAAGAGATCTTAGCAGGTCAAAAAGCATTCGACGAAACAGGCGAATGGTTACCACAAGCAACATTAGATGCTATCAACGAATACTTAATCGCTATTAAAGGACCATTAACAACACCAATCGGTGGAGGAATGCGTTCTTTAAACGTAGCACTTCGTCAAACATTAGACCTTTTCGCATGTGTTCGTCCAGTACGTTGGTTCGAAGGTGTTCCATCACCAGTTAAGAACCCAGAAAAATGTGACATGGTAATTTTCCGTGAAAACACAGAAGATATCTATGCTGGTATCGAATATGAGCAAGGTACAGAAGAAGCGAAAAAAGTAATCGACTTCTTACAAGACGAAATGGGCGTTGAAAACATTCGATTCCCAGAAACTTCAGGTATCGGTATTAAACCAATTTCTGAAGAAGGTACAAAACGTTTAGTACGTTCAGCAATCGAGTATGCACTCGACAACAACCGTCGTAACGTTACACTCGTACACAAAGGTAACATTATGAAATTCACAGAAGGTGGATTCAAAAAATGGGGATATGAAGTTGCAGAGCAAGAGTTCGGCGACAAAGTATTCACATGGAACCAGTACGATGAGATCAAAGAAAAAGAAGGCGTTGACGCTGCAAACAAAGCGCAAGACGAAGCGATTAAAGAAGGTAAAATGATCGTTAAAGACTCAATCGCTGACATCTTCTTACAACAGATCTTAACACGTCCAGAAGAGTTCGACGTTGTTGCAACAATGAACTTAAACGGAGACTACATCTCAGACGCATTAGCTGCACAAGTAGGTGGAATCGGTATCGCACCAGGAGCAAACATTAACTATGCAACTGGACACGCGATCTTCGAAGCTACACACGGTACAGCACCGAAATATGCAGGTCTTGATAAAGTAAACCCATCATCAGTTATCCTTTCAGCTGTTATGATGTTAGATCACTTAGGTTGGTCAGAAGCAGGCCGCTTAATTGAAGACTCAATTGAGAAAACAATTGCATCTAAAGTTGTTACTTACGACTTCGCACGTTTAATGGACGGCGCGACAGAAGTAAAAACTTCAGAATTCGCAGACGAGTTAATCAAAAACTTATAATTCATAGTTTTAAAGAGGCTGGTATTTCCAGCCTCTTTTTCTTTTTATTATAAAAAGATTGATGACTTTTCAACAAAATTGCGATGGAAAACTAACAAATTACTCAACAATATCAATTTCATGTTAGGAATTGTCTAAAGTAGGGTATAATGAAAGTAACTTCTCTATATGTTTTAAAAGAGAATCAAATTGTAAACGAACAAGGAGAGATTTTTTATGTCAATGCAACGTAAAAAAGTTTCAGTAATCGGTTCAGGTTTTACAGGTGCTACAGCAGCATTTTTAGCGGCACAAAAAGAGTTAGGTGATATTG
>JASKZX010000071.1 GCA_030147435.1 Savagea sp.
TTGAAAGTAAAAGCGAAAGAAACGAAAGCTTTGGAAAGTGAAAAAATGTATGAAGAAATGCAAAAGTCACTCGTTGTTTATATTGATGAAATGAAAAAAGAAAATGACCGGTTTTTACAAGCGATCGATCAACAACAAAAACATCGTTCGGAAGTAGATGAAGGCGATCAAGAAAGTGATGAAACAAAAAGTGAGTCGGTAGAGGAAGACCAAAAAGAAGAGCAATGGAAAAATAGAAGAGTCGTCCCGCCGACACTTGCGCATCAGCGGTATAAAAAAGAAAGAGACGTCAATCAAAAACAACGAGAAGCACCTTCCCAAAAAGAAGAGAAAGAAGATCCTATTTTAATACTTCATAAAGAAGGATATTCTATAGAAGAAATTGCAAAAAAGCTAGAACTAGGGAAAACAGAAGTAGAATTACATATTAAGTTTCGTACATGAATGAGTTGCAATATCTTGTGTCCTATGCTATATTAGCAAATGGTATTACAACACACGTATGTGGATAATAAGGCTGGTGCGTAACACGTCCCCTTATTAGAAGAAGCATACGGAGGAAATAACCACTAGGAGGAATATAAAATGGCAGTAGTAACTATGAAACAATTACTTGAAGCTGGTGTACATTTCGGACACCAAACACGCCGTTGGAACCCGAAAATGAAAAAATACATTTTCGTAGAACGTAACGGTATTTACATCATCGACTTACAACAAACGGTGAAAATGTTAGGTGACGCTTACAATGTAATGCGTCAAATCGCAGCTGACGGAGGAAAAGTTCTTTTCGTTGGTACGAAAAAACAAGCACAAGATTCTATTCGTGAAGAAGCAGAACGTGCAGGACAGTTCTACGTGAACCAACGTTGGTTAGGTGGAATGCTCACAAACTTCCAAACGATCCAAAAACGTGTAGCGCGTATGAAAGAGATCGAGAAGTTACAAGAAGACGGGATCTTCGAAGTACTTCCTAAAAAAGAAGTTTCTGAATTAGAAAAAGAACACGCACGCTTAATGAAATTCTTAGGCGGTATCCGTGATATGAAACAGTTACCAGATGCAGTATTTATCGTGGACCCACGTAAAGAGCGCATCGCAGTAGCTGAAGCAAATAAATTAAACATCCCTATCATTGCGATGGTCGACACAAACTGTGACCCAGATGAGATTGACTACGTCATTCCATCAAACGATGATGCAATCCGTGCTGTGCGCTTAATTACAAGCAAAATGGCAGATGCGATCATCGAAGGTCAACAAGGTGAAGATGACGCAGCAGCAGAAGCAGAAGAAACTGCTGAAGCAGAAAAAACAGAAGAAGCTGCAGAGTAATTTTTGAACAGAAAGACGATAAGCGGCTAATCCCCTTATCGTCTTTTTTCAGAAATAGAACTAATATAGATTAAATATTATGTGATGTATGTTAAAATACATGCGATGAATCGCATAGGAGGAATATAAAATGGCAGTAACAGCTAAAATGGTTAAAGAATTACGTGAGCGCACAGGCGCAGGTATGATGGACTGTAAAAAAGCATTAGACGAAACAAACGGAGATATCGACGCAGCAATTGATTTCTTACGTGAAAAAGGTCTTTCATCAGCAGCGAAAAAAGGTGACCGTATTGCAGCAGAAGGTATGACTTCTGTTATCGCAAAAGGTAACGAAGCGGTAATTCTCGAAGTAAACGCTGAAACAGACTTCGTAGCGAAAAACGAAATGTTCCAAAACCTCGTTCAAGAGTTAGCAGAACATTTACTCGCTGAAAAGCCAGCAGACGTAGAAGCAGCACTTGCTTCAACGATGGAAAATGGTTCAACAGTACAAGACCACATTTCAAATGCTGTTGCAAAAATTGGTGAGAAAATTACATTACGTCGTTTTGAAATTATGACAAAAACAGACGCAGATGTATTCGGACCATATGTACACATGGGTGGACGTATTTCTGTTTTAACATTAATCGAAGGTGCTACAGATGAAGATGCAGCAAAAGACGTAGCAATGCATATCGCAGCGATGAACCCACAATACATCGCACGTGAAGATGTACCTGCAGATGAAGTAGAGCGCGAACGTTCAGTATTAACTGAGCAAGCACTCAATGAAGGTAAACCAGAAAAAATCGTTGAAAAAATGGTTGAAGGCCGCCTCGGTAAATTCTTCGAAGAAATCTGTGTACTTGAGCAACCATTCGTTAAAGATGGTGACCAAACAGTTGGTAAATTCGTAGAAGCAACAGGTGGAAAATTAACAACATTCGTTCGTTACGAAGTTGGTGAAGGTCTCGAGAAACGTGAAGAGAACTTCGCAGACGAAGTAATGGATCAAATGAAAGGCTAAGAAGCAATATTCCAATGGGGAACACGTTATGTGTTCCCTATTTTTCAACAAATTATTTTAAGTAGGTGGAGGATACAAATGAGCGCGCCAAAATATGAACGTATCGTGTTAAAATTAAGTGGAGAAGCTCTTGCAGGAGATCAAGGCTTCGGTTTATCGCCAACAATTGTGAAATCTGTAGCAGAACAAGTGAAAGATGTCGTTGATTTAGACGTTGAGGTAGCAGTTGTCGTCGGTGGAGGAAATATTTGGAGAGGTAAGATCGGTAGCGAAATGGGTATGGATCGTACAACAGCAGACTACATGGGAATGCTCGCGACGGTTATGAACTCATTAGCATTACAAGACGCATTAGAAAACTTAGGTGTTCAAACACGAGTTTCAACATCGATTGAAATGCGTCAAATCGCTGAGCCTTACATTCGCCGAAAAGCAATTCGTCATTTAGAGAAAAAACGAGTTGTCATTTTTGCAGCAGGTACAGGAAACCCTTATTTCTCAACGGATACGACAGCGGCGTTACGAGCAGCGGAAATTGAAGCGGATGTCATTTTAATGGCGAAAAATAATGTCGATGGTGTATACTCAGCAGATCCGATGAAAGACTCAACAGCAACAAAGTATACAAAACTTACATACATGGATGTCGTGAGTCAAGGTTTAGAAGTAATGGATGCTACAGCATCAACATTATGTATGGAAAATGATATTCCGCTCGTTGTATTCTCAATTTCAGAAGATGGAAACATTAAAAGAGCTGTTCAAGGTGAACCAATCGGAACAGTTATTGAATAATTAAGGAGGAACTAATATGCCAAATACAATTATGTCAGATGCAAAAACGAAAATGAATGAAGCGATTGAATCGTTATCACGTAACTTAGCAACAGTACGTGCAGGACGCGCAAACGCATCACTCGTAGACCACATTCAAGTAGAGTATTATGGAGCAATGACACCACTTAATCAAATGGCAAGTATTTCAGTACCTGAAGCACGTTTACTCGTTATTAAGCCGTATGATAAAACGATTATTGACGAAGTAGAAAAAGCAATTTTAGTTTCAGATATTGGAATTACACCGTCAAATGATGGAGAAGTGATTCGCTTATCTGTTCCAGCATTAACGGAAGAACGTCGTAAAGAATTAGCAAAAGTAGTCGGTGGACAATTAGAAGATGCAAAAGTTGCGATTCGTAACGTTCGTCGTGATGCAAACGATGCATTGAAAAAGCTTGAAAAAGACGGCGATATTACAGAAGATGAGTTACACCGTTACAACGATGATGTTCAAAAGTTAACAGATGATTCAATTGCAGAAGCAGAACGTCTCGCTGAAGAAAAAGAAAATGAAATTATGGACGTTTAATAATAATAAACGGATCTCGTAAAAGACGCGAAGCTAATGATAGCTTTCGCGTCTTTCTCTATTTTATTTAAAGAAGTGTGAAGTCTCGCGAAAGATGAACTTTTCTATTCACTCAAACGTCTTAAGTTTGAAGAGTTCATAAAGGAATATCAGTTCCTTAATGAAATATGTCGTTAAATTTGGTACGATAACTGTTGTGAACTCGCTCAAAAAGAACGTGTTATTGGGGGAACGATGAATGTTAAAAAAATGGTGGAACGGAAACAAGACGACTGAAGAAGTGAAGAGTCGGTTAGAGCAAGTGAAAGCAGGTGAAGTTCCTGAACATATTGCAATTATTATGGATGGTAATGGACGTTGGGCGAAACAGCGACACTTACCACGTGTAGCAGGGCACCGCGAAGGTATGAAGACAGTTCAACGAGTGACGAAAATCGCAAGTCGTCTCGGAGTAAAAGTACTGACGATGTATGCATTTTCGACAGAAAACTGGAAGCGACCTTCAAAAGAAGTAGAGTTTTTAATGAAGCTCCCCAATGATTTTTTACATACATATTTGCCAGAGTTGATTGAAGAAAATGTGAGAGTAGAAATGATTGGTCATTCAGATCGTTTGCCAGCGCATACGAAACGAGCAATTGAGGAAGCGATGCAAAAAACAGCGCACAATGACGGGCTCATTTTAAACTTCGCTTTAAATTACGGAGGGCGTGCTGAACTCGTCGATATGACGAAAAAAATTGCTGAAGAAGTAGCAGCAGGTACGTTAAATCCTTCAGCAATTGATGAAAAACTTGTCAATGAACATATGATGACGGCGCATCTTCCAGATCCAGATTTACTCATTCGTACAAGTGGTGAGTTACGTTTATCAAACTTTTTATTATGGCAATTAGCTTATGCAGAATTTATTTTTACAGATATTTATTGGCCAGACTTTACAGAAGAGCATTTTATAGACACGATTGAAGAGTACCAACAGAGACATCGTCGCTTCGGTAGTGTCGGAGGAGGAACGAAATGAAACAGCGGATCATAACGGCTATTGTCGCTTTCGGAATATTTATACCGATTATTTTCATTGGCGGTTGGCCGTTAACAGTCACGATTTATGCATTAGGAACAATCGGTTTATTTGAATTGTTCCGTATGCGAGGAATGTCGTTATTTTCGGTAGAAGGAATATTAGGTTGGCTAGCACTCGCACTCGTATTACTTCCGAATGAAGGAAAAGAGCAACTTGCACAATGGACGACATTAGAGCCGACACAGTTATTTTTCTTACTCATGTTTTTACTATTGATTCATACTGTATTTATGAAAAACCGTTTCACATTTGAACATGTAGGATTTATTTTATTAAGTGCGCTCTATATCGGAATTGGTTTTCATTATTTCATTGAAACGCGAGCGTTCGGTATCGAATATATTTTTTATGCCTTGTTAATTGTATGGACGACAGACTCCGGAGCGTATTTCATCGGAAGTCGTTTAGGAAAGCATAAATTATGGCCAGCAATTTCACCGAATAAAACGATTGAAGGGTTTTTAGGTGGTATCATAAGTGCACTCGTCTTTTTATTCGCTTACAATTACTTTTTCCCAGTGACGGATTCATTCGTTACATTATTCGTAGTCACAACGATCGCTTCTATCTTTGGTCAAATGGGTGATTTAGTTGCATCTGCGATCAAGCGTCACTATGATATTAAAGATTTTGGGAAGTTGCTACCAGGACACGGTGGAGTAGTCGACCGATTTGATAGTTTACTCTTCGTGTTGCCATTATTACACTTTTTACATTTAATCGGTTAAAGAAAGGGTGACCGTTTTGAAAAAAATTAGTTTGCTCGGAGCGACAGGCTCTATCGGAGTACAAACATTAAATATTATTCAAAATAATCCGATGCACTTTCGCTTAGTAGCGTGTGCAGCGGGATATAATATACAAAAAGTACGTGAAATTGTTCAGCAGTTTCAACCTAACATTGTATCTGTAGCAAGAGAAGAAGATGCTCGTCAATTAGC